>JAHJUC010000211.1 GCA_018829385.1 Alphaproteobacteria bacterium | reverse complement strand
GCTGGTGCTGTCGCAGGATCTTCCGGCTGTGCGCCGCTGGCGCCGGTCTTTCGTGGTCAAGCGGGAGCGGCGCAACGGAAAGCGACCCGCGCGCAACGGCGGGGCAGCGGCAAAACCCGAAACGGACAGCGAAAGGACAGGAGAGTAGAAGTGGAGGCCTCGCCCGGAATCGAACCGGGGTGCAAGGATTTGCAGTCCTCTGCGTAACCACTCCGCCACGAGGCCTCGTGCCGATCACTGACCGGACGGCTGGCAAATAGACGGAGAATCGAAGCGGCGCAAGGGGCATGTTGATTGCCAGCGCCGGTTTCTCCATGACTTGTTTGGTTGAAAACCTCTAATTCGACCGGCTGGGCCGCGGATCAGCTTGAATCTCGCGGTGCAGCGCTTTATTGAAGCGCAAGACCAGATGCATCGGAGAGACCGGATGGGCACCGACTATCAAGACGCGCGCCAGAAAATGGTGGACAACCAGATCCGCACGACGGACGTGACATCGCATTCGGTGTTGAAGGCCTTCCTGACGGTTGCGCGCGAGGATTTCATTCCGACGCCGCTCAAGCCGTTGGCCTATATCGACAGCGACATCCAGATTTCCTCAGGCGGGGCCGATGGCGTGGCGCGCTTCGTCATGGAGCCGTCGCCCCTGGCCAAGCTGCTGCAACTGGCCCAGATCACCCGCGATCACGTGGTGCTCGAAATCGGCTGCGGATCCGGTTATTGCGCGGCGCTGCTGTCGTTGCTTGCGGGATCGGTGGTGGCCGTCGAAAGCGATTCGGAGCTGGCCGACGCTGCAAGCGAGCGGTTGAGCGACGGCGGCTATGACAATGTGGCGGTGGTCACCGGCGATCTCGAAAAGGGGTACGCCGCGGAAGGTCCGTACGACCTGATCTTCATCAACGGTGCGGTTGAAACGGTGCCGGCGGCCCTGTTCGATCAGTTGCGCGAAGGCGGGCGGCTGGTTGCGGCCGTCGGATTCGGGCTTTCCGCGCAGGCACAGCTGTTCGTCAAGGAAGGTGGCATTGTCTCGGGCAGACCGGCTTTCAACATTTCCGTCAAGCCGCTGCCAGGTTTCCGCAAGGCCGAAGAATTCGTTTTCTGACCACCTCGCGGTCACGCGAGGCGGACGTGCTGCCAATTGTCGCGCTGTTGCGCGATGGCAACTTGGTGGGGATTAGTGAACGATTATTCACTGTGCGCGATTGCGTCCTGCGGCGCTACACATCATATATTGTTGGAACACCATGATAGTGTCCTGTGCTAGATCGGGGCCACCGTTTTCGCGCATGCTGGAGTACATACTCGTGTCATTTGTCAAGAATTCACTCGCCTGCGTTGCCGTCGTTTCCTTGATGGTCCTGGCTCCTCAGCCGGTTTTTGCCGAAACGATCTATCAGGCGATGGCCAAGGCCTACGAGAACAACCCCGATCTCAACGCCGCGCGTGCCGGTCTGCGCGCCACGGACGAAGGCGTGGCGCTGGCGAAATCGGGATACCGCCCGATCATCGGCGCGGAAGCGAGTACGTCAGTTGTCAATACCGAGGGGCGCGTCGTCAAATCGGCGAGCGTCGGCGTCTCGATCACCCAGACCCTTTTCGACGGTTTCCAGACCCGCAACAATGTGCGTGCGGCGGAAGCGGCGGTCTTTGCCGGCCGCGAGAACCTGCGTGGCACCGAGATCGACATCCTGCTTGCCACCGTCCAGGCCTACGCCAACGTCAACCGCGACAACCAGATCGTCGTCTACCGCAAGCAGAACATTGCCTTCCTGCAGGAGCAGTTCGCCGCGGCCCGCGCCCGCTTCGATGTGGGCGAGAGCACCCGGACCGACGTGAGCCTGGCCGAGGCACAGCTTGCGGGCGCCAAGGCGAGCCTGACGGCAGCCGTTGCCCAGGCCAAGTCCAGTGCGGCGGTCTATGCCCAGATCGTCGGTTCGGTGCCGAAGAATCTCAAGCCCGTTCCGCTGCCACGCAAGCTGCTTCCCGGTTCGCTCGATGTTGCGGTGGCGCAGGGGACCAAGGAACACCCGGCCGTGCTGGCTGCGCTGTATGGCGTCGATGCCGCCGGCTACAAGGTGAAGTCCCAGGAAGGAACGTTCCTGCCCGGCGTCAAGGTCACCGGTTCGGTTGCCGAGGCCAGTGGCGGCATCAGCACAAGCTCGGTCCAGGCCAAGGTGACCATTCCGCTCTACCAGGGCGGGGCCGCGTCCGCATCGGTTCGCCAGGCCAAGGAGCAGTTGGGGCAGCAGCGCATTCTGGTTGATTCGGCCCGCCGTTCGATCGAGCAGTCGGTCGTGTCGTCCTGGACGCAGATGGAGGCCGCAATCGCCACCATCGAAGCCAACCGGGCCCAGCTTTCCGCCGCGAACCTCGCGCTCAACGGCGTGGTCGAGGAACGCCGTGTCGGCCAGCGCACCACGCTTGACGTGCTCAATGCGCAGCAAACGGTGCTCAACGCCAAGGAAGCGATTTCCCAGTCGGAGCGCAACGCCATCGTCGCAAGCTTCTCCGTGCTTGCGTCAACCGGCAAGCTGACCATAGACCGCCTCGGATTGCAGGTGGCCAACTACAGGCCCGAAGTCCACTATGAAGCGACCAAGGACCGCTGGTACGGCCTGCGGACCGTCGACGGCCGCTGAGCCGGTTCGAATGAGCGCGCGAACCGGCGTTCGCGCGCCTGACGTGAATTCCTGTGCATGAACGCCGAAGCTTCGCCGGACGCGATTCTCAAATCGAGGTCGATGCCATAAGCTGGCAAGGTGATTCGCCGGTTGGCATGAGCCTGGCGACGAGAGTAACGGAGCGTAATCATGGGACAGGCCGGCGCGCAGCGCGAACCGTCGATGGAAGAAATCCTGGCTTCCATCCGCAGGATCATCGAAAACAACGAGCCTGGACCGGATGGCAACCCGGTTGCTTCCGCTGAGGCGTTCAGCCAGCACGATGCTGACGAGAGTGCCGCGGATGACGATACCTATGACGCGGACTACACGGATCAGGCTTCCGGGAGGCAGCGGGCTGTCGCCAATGACGCACCTGTTGCCCAGCCGGTTTCGCTCGCCGATGTTGCGGCACGGGCACGCGCGGTGCCGGAAACCCGTTCAGCGGATGTGCACAGCACCGACATCCATCAGCAGGTCTCCGACCGCGCAGCCGACGTGATGGATGCCGCGGCCGAAGAACTCCGGGAAGCGCTGACCTCAGACGAACCGGTTGAAGCCTTGACTCCCGACGAACCGGTCGAAGCCTTGGCGGAGGCTATCGTGGCCACGGCCAAGCAGACGAAAGCCGAACCGGTTACCGCGCAACCCGAACCAGAACCACAGCCTGAACCCGAACCCGTCCGTTCCGCTCCATCCTCCGAAGTCCGGGCGCCTGCTTCAGAACAGTCCGGCGGCGAGCAGTCCAGTGGCGAGCAGTCCAGTGGCGAGCAGTCCGGTGGCGGGCAGCTGGTATCGCTGCAAACCGGCGAAAAGGTCGCTGCGGCCTTCGGCGAACTCGATGCGGCCATCGCGGCCGGTCAGCGGCGGTCCTTTGACGAGATTGCCGAAGAAATGCTGCGGCCGATGCTGACCCAGTGGCTCGATGACAATCTGCCCACCCTGGTCGAGCGGCTGGTGCGGGAAGAGATCGAGCGCGTGTCGCGCGGCAATCGACGCTAAGCGGAAACGTCCTGGACGGCTGTCATTTCATTGTCAGGCAGATTGCTGCCCGGCGCCGTTCGGTCCGTGCACGCGGGCCGGAGAGAGCGGGGCCGTGCTGCGGCATATTGCATGGCGCCATCATGGTCGAAGAATGATAGGATTTTCCTCCGGCGGCGCGCGTTGATCCGGGCTTGCGGTTTACCGCGCGTCTTCGGCCGGTGAACGCAATCGCTTGCTTCCACCAGACGCAGCCCGTGTTGACTCCACCATTCCGTTCCGGTTTATCACGGTCCTATTCCTTCAGATGCAAACGGTTACCCGATTATGCTCGAAAAAACCTATGACGCCGCGGCCATAGAGCCGAAAATCGCGACACGCTGGGCAGAGGCGAATGCGTTCGCCGCTGGCGCCGGCGCCCAGCCGGAGCGGGATTCGTTTTGCATCGTGATCCCGCCGCCGAATGTGACCGGCTCGCTGCACATGGGTCACGCGCTCAACAACACGCTGCAGGACATCCTGGTGCGCTACCATCGCATGCTGGGCGAGAACGTGCTTTGGCAGCCGGGCATGGACCACGCGGGCATCGCCACGCAGATGGTGGTCGAGCGGCAGCTGATGGAAAAGCAAATCCACCGCCGCGAGATCGGACGCGAAGCCTTTGTCGACAAGGTCTGGGAATGGAAAGACCAGTCCGGCGGCATGATCTTCAACCAGCTCAAGCGGCTTGGCGCATCCTGCGACTGGTCGCGCGAGCGCTTCACCATGGACGAGGGGTTGTCGCGCGCCGTGCTGGAAGTCTTTGTCAGCCTCTACAAGGAAGGGCTGATCTACAAGGACAAGCGGCTGGTCAACTGGGACCCGAAGCTGCTGACGGCGATTTCCGACCTCGAGGTCGAGCAGATCGAGGTCCAGGGAAACCTGTGGCATTTCCGCTACCCGCTGGCCGACGGCGTCACCTACGAGCATCCGGTTTCCTATGACGAGGACACCGAGATCTTCACCTACGAGACCCGGGACTACATCACCGTCGCCACCACCCGGCCCGAAACCATGCTCGGCGACACCGCCGTTGCGGTCAATCCGGAAGACATCCGCTACAAGGACCTGATCGGCAAGCATGTTGTGCTGCCGCTGGTCGGGCGCCGCATCGCGATCGTCGGTGACGATTACGCGGACCAGACCGCCGGCTCCGGCGCGGTCAAGATCACGCCGGCGCATGACTTCAACGACTTCGAAGTCGGCAAGCGCCACCACCTCAAGGCGATCAACATCCTGACGACAGACGGGCGCATGGCGCTCAAGGACAACGAGGACTTCCTCGAAGGGCTCAAGGTCGCGGGCAAGCTGATCGAGGTGATCGAGGAACTCGACGGCATGGACCGCTTTGCCGCGCGCAAGGAAGTCGTCGCCAAGATGGAAGAGATCGGCTGTCTCGATCACATCGAGCCGCACACCCACATGGTCCCGCATGGCGACCGGGGCGGGGTGCCGATCGAACCTTTCCTGACCGACCAGTGGTACGTCAACGCCGCCGAAATGGCCAAGCCGGCGATTGAGAGCGTGCGCGAGGGCCGGACCAACTTCGTGCCGAAGAACTGGGAAAAGACCTATTTCGAGTGGATGGAAAACATCCAGCCCTGGTGCATTTCCCGGCAATTGTGGTGGGGGCACCAGATCCCGGCCTGGTACGGTCCAGACGGACAGGTGTTCGTCGAGAAGGACGAGGAAACCGCGCTTGATGCGGCGATCCAGCATTACATCGCCCACGAGGGGCCGTGGAAGGCCTGGGTCGAGGAGAAGCTCGAGAACTTCCAGCCCGGCGAGATCCTGACCCGGGACGAGGACGTGCTCGACACCTGGTTCTCCTCCGCCTTGTGGCCGTTCTCGACGCTCGGCTGGCCGGACAAGACGCCGGAACTCAAGCGCTATTACCAGACCGACGTGCTGGTCACCGGCTTCGACATCATCTTCTTCTGGGTTGCCCGGATGATGATGATGGGGCTGCACTTCATGAAGGAAGAGCCGTTCCACACCGTCTATGTCCACGCGCTGGTGCGCGACAAGGACGGCGCCAAGATGTCGAAGTCCAAGGGCAATGTCATCGATCCGCTGGAGCTGATCGACGAGTACGGCGCCGATGCGCTGCGCTTCACGCTGGCGATCATGGCGGCGCAGGGCCGCGACGTGAAACTCGATCCGTCGCGGATTGCCGGATACCGCAATTTCGGCACCAAGCTCTGGAACGCCACCCGTTTTGCCGACATGAACGGCGCGGTGCTCGATCCGGCCTTCGACCCGTCGGCGGCGAAGCTGACGATCAACCGCTGGATCCTGACCGAGCTGACCCGCACCTCGAACGAGGTGAAGGCCGCAATCGAGGCCTACAAGTTCAACGAAGCGTCGAGCGCGCTCTACCGCTTCGTCTGGAACCAGCTTTGCGACTGGTACCTGGAACTGCTCAAGCCGGTGTTCAACGGCGAGGACGAGGCGGCCAAGGTCGAGGCACGCGCCTGTGCCGCGCATGTCCTGGCGGAAGCGGTCAAGCTCCTGCATCCGTTCATGCCGTTCATGACGGAAGAGCTCTGGGAGCATCTGGCGGGTACGGGGGCAGGTCTTGCCTGCCATGCGGCATGGCCGGAGCCGGTCTTTACCGACGAGGCGGCGGCTTCGGAAATCAACTGGCTGGTCGACCTGGTCTCGGGTCTGAGATCGGTTCGCTCGGAAATGAATGTTCCGCCATCGGCGAAGGCAGCCCTGGTGATGGTCGGCACGACCGCGACGACAGAGGAAAGACTGCTGCGCCACAAACCGGCGATCCAGCAACTGGCCCGGGTGACGGAGATCGTGCTCGAGAGCGAGGTGCCGTCCGGATCGGCCCAGATCGTCGTCGGGGAGGCGACCGCCTGCCTGCCGCTGGGCGACCTGATTGACCTTTCTGCCGAAAAGGCGCGGCTCGAGAAGGCGCGGTCGAAGGTGGCCGATGATGTCGACAAGATCGAGCGCAAGCTGGCCAACGAGAAATTCGTCGCCAATGCCAAGCCGGAAGTGGTTGCGGCGGAGCGCGAGAAGCTGGCCGATCTTCTGGGGCAGAAGGACAAGCTGTGCGCGGCGATCGACCGGCTCGCGCAAGCTGGTTGAGATCAGGGCCGGCTGAGATCAGCGCGGGCTGAAATCAACGCCAGGCCAGCAAACCAGAAAGGCGGTCCGGGAGAACGGGCCGCCTTTCTTCGTCTGCCGGGCAATTTTGGCTTGCCGGGACTGCGTGTTGCGCCGGTCTGGCCGGTTTTCATTGAAATCCGGGCATGTTTTCAGGCATCGGGATGACGGAGATCACGAAATGTGACGAATCCGCAACACTTTTTTTCAAAGCATCTGCTATGAAATTCCGGGGGCTTGTTGTGCCCATTTCCCGCCACAAACGGGGCGCAGGGCAGGGCATCAGTTCAGCCCCGCGGCTCGGTCAATGAGGCCAGACGCGTCTGAGGAATTCATGAGCACCACACCATTCGACAAGTCCAGACTTCCAAGCCGTTACACAACGGTTGGGCCGGAGCGTGCTCCGCACCGGTCTTTCCTGTACGCGATGGGACTGTCGAGCGAGGAAATTGCCCAGCCGCTGGTCGGCGTGGCGTCCTGCTGGAATGAAGCGGCACCGTGCAATATTTCGCTGATGCGGCAGGCGCAGATCGTCAAGAAGGGCGTCGCCGCGGGCAAGGGCACACCGCGCGAGTTCTGCACGATTACCGTGACCGACGGCATCGCCATGGGCCACCAGGGCATGAAGGCCTCGCTTGCAAGCCGTGACCTGATTGCCGATTCGGTTGAGCTGACCATGCGCGGCCATTGCTACGACGCCATTGTCGGGCTGGCCGGCTGCGACAAGTCGCTGCCGGGCATGATGATGTCGATGGTCCGTCTCAACGTTCCCTCGATCTTTCTCTATGGCGGATCGATCCTTCCCGGCAGCTACCGCGGCCGGCAGATCACGATCCAGGATGTCTTTGAAGCCGTCGGCCAACATTCGGTCGGCGACATTTCGGACGAGGACCTGCTCGAGATCGAACAGGTCGCTTGCCCGTCGGCGGGCTCCTGCGGCGCGCAATTCACCGCAAACACCATGGCAACGGTGGCCGAGGCGATCGGGCTGGCGCTGCCTTATTCCTGCGGCGCGCCGGCGGCCTACGACATGCGCGACAAGTTCTGCTACGCGGCGGGCGAGAAGGTGATGGAACTGATCGCCAAGCAGATCCGGCCGCGCGACATCGTTACCCGCAAATCGCTCGAGAACGCCGCTGCCGTGGTTTCGGCGACCGGCGGATCGACCAACGCGGCGCTGCACCTGCCGGCGCTTGCGCATGAATGCGGCATCGAGTTCGATCTGTTTGACGTCGCCAAGATTTTCGAACGCACACCCTACATCGCCAACCTGAAACCGGGCGGCAAGTATGTTGCCAAGGACATGTTCGAGGCAGGCGGCATTCCGGTGCTGATGAAGACCATGCTCGAGCATGGCTATCTTCACGGCGACTGCATGACCGTGACCGGGCGGACGCTGGCCGAAAACATGGAGCATGTCCGCTGGAATGACGAGCAGGACGTGGTGCACCCGGCCAACAAGCCGATCACCGTCACCGGCGGTGTCGTTGGGCTGAAAGGCAATCTGGCCGAAGACGGCGCCATCGTGAAGGTGGCGGGCATGTCAAAGCTGAAGTTCACCGGCCCGGCGCGGTGTTTCGATTCCGAGGAAGACTGCTTCAATGCGGTCACAAATCGCACGTACAAGGAAGGCGAGGTTCTGGTGATCCGCTACGAGGGCCCCAAGGGTGGTCCGGGCATGCGCGAAATGCTGTCGACCACCGCGGCGCTATACGGCCAGGGCATGGGCGACAAGGTCGCGCTGATCACCGACGGCCGGTTCTCCGGCGCAACCCGCGGTTTCTGCATCGGCCATGTCGGGCCGGAAGCCGCTGAAGGCGGGCCGATCGGCCTGTTGCAGGATGGCGACATCATCGAGATCGATGCTGTTGCCGGCACATTGAATGTGCAGCTGTCCGACGAGGAACTGGCTGCGCGCAGGGAAAAATGGACGGCGCGGGAGACCGATTACGCATCGGGCGCGCTGTGGAAATACGCCCAGACGGTGGGGTCGGCGCGCTATGGCGCGGTCACCCATCCGGGCGGAGCGAAAGAAAAACACTGCTATGCAGACATCTAGCCGCACCCGGACGGGTCTTTTTGGTGTAGTGCTTGCCGTGGCCGTTGGCTGCGGCGGTCAGGCCTTCGCGTTGGATCCCAATGCGGGCGTCACCCGCGATTCCGGTCCCTTCGATCTGTTCAAGTTCGGATTTTCCGCCTACAAGAAGGGCCGCAAGGACGAG
Source organism: Alphaproteobacteria bacterium (assembly GCA_018829385.1). Lineage (GTDB taxonomy): Bacteria > Pseudomonadota > Alphaproteobacteria > Rhizobiales > Rhizobiaceae > Hoeflea. The sequence goes on along the minus strand of JAHJUC010000211.1, from coordinate 432 downwards.
GCTGTCGAAGCCTACAGATATGCCGCCGAGAAGGGGCATCCCGGCGCGCGCTGGGCGCTCGCCAACATGTACGCCTATGGCGACGGCGTGGTCGAGAACGACTACGAAGCCTTCAAGATCTATGATGATATTGCCCGCCAGGGCGTCGAGCCGGGGTCGCAGGACACCGGCTATTTCGTCAACGCGCTTTTGTCGCTGGCGACCTATTACCAGAAGGGTATTCCCGGCAGCCCGATCAAGGCCAATCTGGGTGCTGCGCGGCAATTGTATTTTCAGGCCGCCTCCGCCTTTGGCGTGCCGGAAGCACAATATCGTCTGGGCCGCATGATCCTCGAGGGCGAGGGCGGCGCCAACGACATCCAGCAAGCGAAGAAATGGCTGAACCGGGCCAGGGTCAGCGGCCATCCGGCCGCCTCCGCCGTGCTTGGCAAT
>JAHJUC010000210.1 GCA_018829385.1 Alphaproteobacteria bacterium | reverse complement strand
TCCGCTCCGGTTCACGAGGGAGGGCTCGGCTTCGGCTTCAAGTGGAACATGGGCTTCATGCATGACACCCTGTCCTACATGCAGCGCGACCCGGTCTACCGCAAGCATCACCATGGCGACATGACCTTCGGCCTGCTCTACGCATTTTCGGAGAATTTCGTGCTGCCGATTTCCCACGATGAAGTGGTCCACGGCAAGGGGTCGATGCTCAACAAGATGGCCGGCGACGAGTGGCAGAAATTTGCCAGCCTCAGAGCCTATTACGGCTTCATGTGGGGCTATCCCGGCAAGAAGCTGTTGTTCATGGGCCAGGAATTCGCCCAGCGCGGCGAATGGAGCGAGGCCCGCTCGCTTGACTGGGATCATCTCGATGATCCGCGCCATCACGGCATGCAGGACCTGGTGCGCGACCTCAACCGGCTCTACGCGAAAACACCCGCCTTGCACGCGCGCGATTGCGAGCCGGAAGGCTTCGAGTGGCTCATCGCCGATGACGCGGCGAACTCGGTCTTTGCCTGGGTCCGCCGTTCGCCCGGAGACAACCCGGTCGTCGTGGTGTCAAATTTCACGCCCAATGTGCTGACCGGCTATCAGGTTCCCATGCCGCAAGACGGTGTCTGGCTTGAGATTTTCAATTCGGATTCCACTGTCTACGGTGGATCCGGCAAGGGCAACCTCGGGGAGGTGATGACGCGGATGGAGGGTGATCGTGTCATCGCGGAACTGACGTTGCCGCCTTTGGCGACAATGATGTTCACGCCCGGTTGAAACGGGCCAGTATCAAAAGGGGAGGGTTGCAATGGAGCAGAAACGGGTTCAGCCGCTGGCGCGTGACGCCATGGCCTATGTCCTGGCAGGCGGCCGTGGAAGCCGCCTGATGGAACTCACCGACCGCCGCGCCAAGCCTGCGGTCTATTTCGGCGGCAAGACACGCATCATCGACTTTGCGCTTTCCAATGCGCTCAACTCCGGCATCCGCCGCATCGGTGTCGCCACCCAGTACAAGGCGCATTCGCTGATCCGGCACCTGCAGCGCGGCTGGAACTTTCTCAGGCCGGAACGGAACGAGAGCTTTGACATCCTGCCGGCCAGCCAGCGCGTGTCGGAAACCCAATGGTATGCCGGTACCGCCGATGCGGTGTTCCAGAACATCGACATCATCGAGGACTATGGACCCAAGTTCATGGTCATCCTGGCCGGTGATCACATCTACAAGATGGACTATGAACTGATGTTGCAGCAGCACGTTAATTCCGGCGCCGATGTCACCGTCGGCTGCCTCGAGGTGCCGCGCATGGAGGCGACCGGTTTCGGGGTCATGCATATCAACGACATGGACCAGATCATCGACTTCGTTGAAAAGCCCGCCGATCCTCCGGGCATGCCGGACAAGCCGGACATGTCGCTGGCATCGATGGGGATCTACGTCTTCAACACCGACTTCCTGATGGACGAATTGCGCCGGGATGCGGAAGCGCCCGGTTCGAGCCGCGATTTCGGCAAGGATATCATTCCCTACATCGTCGCAAACGGCAAAGCCGTCGCGCACAGGTTTGCCGAGTCCTGCGTCCGTGAAACCCCCGACAAGGAAGCCTACTGGCGCGATGTCGGCACCGTCGATGCCTACTGGCAGGCAAATATCGATCTCACCGACATTCTGCCGGAGCTTGACCTCTATGACCGCTCATGGCCGATCTGGACCTATGCGGAGATCCGGCCGCCGGCAAAGTTCGTGCACAATGAAGAGGGGCGACGCGGCATGGCATTGTCCTCGCTGGTGTCGGGAGACTGCATCATCTCCGGTTCTGAACTGCATCGCTCCCTGCTGTTTTCCGGCGTTCTGTGCCGGTCCTACTCCAGGCTGAACGAGGCCGTCGTCCTGCCCGAATGCGTGATCGGCCGTCATGCCAGCCTGTCCAAGGTGGTGCTCGACCGGGGCGTCAAGATCCCGGCCGGGCTGGTGGTTGGCGAAGACCCGGAACTGGATGCAAGCCGCTTCCGCCGGACCGCGTCAGGCATCTGCCTGATCACCCAGGACATGCTCGACCGCGCGGGGTTGATCTACGAATGAGGGTCCTTTCTGTCGCCTCGGAGGTGTATCCGCTGATCAAGACCGGCGGCTTGGCCGATGTCGCCGGCGCCCTGCCCGCGGCCCTGTCGACGCATGGGGTCGACATGCGGGTGCTGCTTCCGGGTTACCAGCAGGTCATGGCAAAACTCCGCAATCCCGAACCCCTGGTCAGGTTTGACGACCTTCTTGGCGTCAGCGCCACGATCCTGGCGAGCACGATTGACGGCGTGGATTATCTGGTTCTTGACGCGCCCGATCTGTTTGATCGCGCGGGTGGTCCCTACACCGATGCCGCCAATGCAGACCATCCCGATAACTGGCTGCGATTCGCGGCGCTGAGCCGCGCGGCAGCCAATATCGCCGAAGGCGCACTCGCGGACTGGACGCCCGACATTGTCCATGCCCATGACTGGCAGGCGGGCCTCACGCCTGTCTACCTCAAGCAGGGCAAGGCTGCGACCACGCCGACGGTGATGACCGTTCATAACATTGCCTTTCAGGGCCAGTTCGGGCCCGACATCTTCCCTGAACTGGATCTGCCACAATCGGTGTTTTCCGTCGACGGTGTCGAGTATTATGGCGATGTCAGCTTTCTCAAGGGCGGACTGCAGATGGCGACCGCCATCACCACCGTCAGCCCGACCTATGCGCAGGAAATCCGCACACCCCAGTTCGGCATGGGACTGGACGGCCTGATCAATGCGCGCGCCGACAGCCTGCATGGCATCGTCAACGGCATTGATACCGAAGTGTGGGATCCCTCGACGGACAAGATGATCGCCGCAAACTACAGCCTCGCCAAGCCGAAGAAGCGTCAGGTCAACAGAAAGGCGCTCGCCGAATATTTCGGATTTGGTGACACCGGCAAGCCGGTCTTCACCGTCGTCAGCCGGCTGACCTGGCAGAAGGGCATCGATGTTCTCACCGACCTCGCCGACGACATAGTCGCCATGGGCGGGCGGCTGGCGGTGCTCGGATCCGGCGACAAGGCTCTCGAAACCGCCCTGCTGTCAGCCGCAGAACGGCATCCCGGCGACATAGGGCTGGTCATCGGTTACAATGAGCCGCTGTCACATCTCATGCAGGCTGGCGGTGATGTGATCCTCGTCCCGTCACGGTTCGAACCCTGCGGCCTTACCCAGCTCTACGGGCTGCGCTATGGCAACGTCCCGGTGGTTGCCCGCACCGGCGGCCTTGCCGATACCATCATCGACGCCAACGAGGCCGCAAGCGCCGCCGAGGTGGCAACCGGCTTCCAGTTTTTCCCCGTCACGCCCGATGCCTTGCGCGAGGCCCTGCGCCGCGCCATCCGGGCCTTTGCCGAACCCAAGGTATGGGCTCAACTGCAGAACCAGGGCATGAAGGCCGACGTCTCCTGGGATCGCAGCGCTCTGCGCTACGCAAGCCTTTATGCCGAACTTCTCAACGCAAAGAGCAAAAAATGAACCGGACAATATCCGTCACCCCCTTCCCTGACCAGAAACCCGGCACATCGGGGCTCCGCAAGAAGGTCCCGGTGTTCCAGCAGCCCGGCTACACCGAAGCCTTCATCCAGTCGATATTCGACAGCCTCGACGGCTTTGAAGGCAAGTCGCTGGTCATCGGCGGCGACGGCCGGTTCTACAATCGCGAGGTCATCCAGACAGCCATCCGCATGGCGGCGGCCAACGGCTTCGGCCGCGTTCTGGTCGGCCAGGGCGGAATTCTGTCAACACCGGCGGCATCGCACCTGATCCGCAAGCGCCAGGCCTTTGGCGGCTTGATCCTGTCGGCAAGCCACAACCCCGGCGGTCCGACCGAGGATTTCGGCATCAAGTACAACATTTCAAACGGCGGTCCCGCGCCGGAAAAGATCACCGAGGCGATCTATGCCCGGTCCCAAGTGATCGATCACTACAAGATCGCCGATTTCGACGATGTGGATCTCGACCGGATCGGTACCTTCGAAACGGGCGGCATGACGATCGAGGTCATCGACCCGGTCACCGACTACGCCGAACTGATGCAAACCCTGTTCGATTTCGACGCAATCCGCGCACTCGTCGCCGGCGGCTTCAGCGTTGCCTTCGACGCCATGCACGCGGTGACGGGTCCCTATGCAACCGAGATCCTGGTGCGGCGCCTGGGCGTTGACCCGGCATTGGTCTTCAATGCAACTCCGCTCGAGGATTTTGGCGGCCATCATCCCGACCCCAATCTGGTCCACGCCAAGGTACTGTATGATCTGATGATGGCTCCCGATGCGCCTGATTTCGGCGCAGCCTCCGACGGCGACGGTGATCGAAACCTGATCATCGGAAAGGGTATATTCGTCACCCCGTCGGATTCGCTTGCGATGCTGGCGGCCAACGCCCACCTCGCGCCAGGCTACAAGGCCGGGCTGAAGGGCATTGCCCGCTCGATGCCGACCAGCGCCGCCGCCGACCGGGTTGCCGCAAAGCTCGGCGTCGAGATGCACGAAACACCGACCGGCTGGAAGTTCTTCGGCAATCTGCTTGATGCCGGACGCTGCACCATCTGCGGCGAGGAAAGCGCCGGCACCGGCTCGGACCACG
>JAHJUC010000209.1 GCA_018829385.1 Alphaproteobacteria bacterium | reverse complement strand
TGGTCAGGGCGCGCGACGCGGGCAAGGCCGGGCCTGACCTGATGGTGGCGCTCAGCCGCGATGCCATCGCCCGCAAGGACGGGCGCATCAGGGCTTTCGCCCATGTGGCTGAAACGCCCTCAGTCCAGACCAGTGGACCGCTTGCCGGCGTCGCCATCGGCGTCAAGGACATTCTCGACACCTTCGACCAGCCCACCGCTTACGGATCGGCGGTCTATGAAGGCTACCAGCCGCGCGTCGATGCCGCGATCGTCGACCTCGCCCGCCGGCAGGGCGCAACCATCATCGGCAAGACCGCGACGACGGAATTTGCCTTCTTCAGGCCCGCATCCACCGTCAATCCGCACAATCCGGCCCACACCCCCGGCGGCTCCTCCTCGGGATCGGCGGCTGCGGTGGCGGCCGGCATGATTCCCGCCGCCATCGGCACCCAGACCGGCGGTTCGGTGGTTCGTCCGGCGGCATTCTGCGGCGTCGCCGGCTACAAGCCGAGCTACCGCCTGCTGCCGTCGACCGGCATGAAACATTTCTCCCCGTCGCTCGACACCATTGGCCTGTTTGCGGCGGGTGTCGAGGATGTCGCCCTTCTGGCGGCACTCCTGACTGGCCGCGATCTCGCGCTGCCTGATGCCGGAAACGCCGTCGATCCCGCCACCGTCCGCGTCGGGCTCTATCGCTGCACCCAGCTCGAAGGCGCCGATCCGGCGATGCGCGACGCCCTCTCCCGCGCCGCGGATCTGGCGGCGAATGCGGGCTTCGACGTCGGCGAGATCGGCGAACCCGAAGCCCTGGTCCACGCCCGCGACGCGCACAAGACCATCCAGGATTACGAGGCGGGCCTCGCCTGCGGGCCGGACCTCGCCCGCTTCCGCGATCGGCTGAGCCCGATCCTGACCCAGACAATCGACCGCGGCCAGGCGATTCTACCCTCGCAGTATGACGATGCCCGCAGGCTGGCCAAGCGCGGCCGCGGCGCAACCCGCGCGCTTTTCGGTGAGGTCGACATCCTGCTCACGCCATCGGCTCCGGGCTCGGCACCTGCGGGTCTGGAGACGACCGGCGATCCGCGCTTCAACAAGCTCTGGACCCTGATGGGAACCCCGGCCATCAACATTCCGGGCTTCAGGGACGGTGCCGGCATGCCGCTCGGCATCCAGGCCGTCGCCCGTTTCGGTCAGGACCGCCGGCTGCTTGAGGTCGCAGCCCTGCTCCAGCGCGCCTTCCGCGGCTAACCGGTCCCGATCCGCGTCCCGGGCGCCGGATACCCGGTTTGTGCCTGTCGCGGCCCCGCTTCCCGCAGCCTCTCAGCTCCGTTTCCGGCCAGACCGCCATTTACAAGTAAGGCGGAATTGCGGCGGACCGGCCGCGGTTGCTTGCCGGAAAAGTTCGCCAATAGGAGGTATTTAACAGATTCTTAACAGTTTATTAAACTGCTAATAATTCATTTCTTTCAAGCGGATGAATCGCCTTCAAGGAGGAATTTTCCTGCTTTTGGTTGCACCGCAGCAACGATTTTGCTTCCCACGAAGCCGCAGCCATGACTATCATTTGGCCGTAAACGCGATGGAGGACCACCATGGGATTTACGCAGTCGCTCAATGCCCTTGTGATCTGTGCAGCGTTCATTTTTATTGGAGCAATGCTCTTCATCTGACCATGAGGCGCGTTGAATAAACGGCAAAATTCAGGGACGGGATCGTTTTTACGCTCCCGTCCCTTTATCTTTCGGTCTTTGCCGATCCGGGGGCCGATCCGGTCCTTTTGGCGCCATTGGCCGGCCTTTCGGCTCAGGCGGCCGCCCCCACCGAGCCCGCCTCATCGCCGCGCAGCCCCAGCATGTGGCAGATCGCATAGACCAGCTGGGCGCGGTTCATCGTGTAGAAATGGAAATCGTCGATGCCGCGTTCGACCAGGTCGTTGACCTGTTCGGCGGCAATCGCCGCGGCCACCAGTGCGCGGGTCTCCGGATCCTTTTCCAGGCCGTCGAACCGCCGCGCCAGCCATTCCGGCACCGAGGCGCCGCAGAGCTTGGAAAACCGCGCCACCTGGCCGAAATTGTGGATCGGCAGGATCCCCGGCACGATCGGGATATAGATGCCGGCGCGCCGCACCCGCTCGACGTAGCGCTCATAAATGTCGTTGTCGAAGAAGAACTGCGTGATCGCCCGCGTCGCCCCGGCATCGACCTTGCGCTTGAGCATGTCGATATCGGTGGCGAAATCGGGGCTTTCGGGATGCCGCTCCGGATAGGCCGACACCGAGATCTCGAAATCGGCGATCGCGCGCAGGCCCGCCACCAGTTCCGCGCCGTTGGCATAGCCTTCCGGATGCGGCTTGTAGGCCGCACCGACGCCCTCCGGCGGATCGCCCCTCAGCGCCACGAAATGATTGACGCCGACGGCCTGGAACTCCCGCGCCACGGCGTCGACCGTGGCCTTGTCCGAACCGACGCAGGTCAGGTGTGCTGCCGGCGCCAGCGCCGTCTCCTTGCAGATCCGGGTGACCGTGTTCAGCGTCGGCTGCTTGGTCGAGCCGCCCGCACCGTAGGTGACCGACACGAAATCCGGCTTGAACGGCGCAAGCCGGGAGATGCTCTCCCAGAGCTGGCTCTCCATGTCGCCGTTCTTGGGCGGGAAGAATTCGAACGACACCTTGATCCGTTCGGAAAGATCTTCTGCGCTGGAGCGGAAGGAGCTGGTCATGTCAGGCGGTTCCTGTGCTGGAAGGAGGTGTCTCGGTGGCAATCAGCAGCCGCGGGTCGCGGGCGAGCCAGATGGTGACCGTCAATGCGCGCGTATCGCCGCTGTCAGGTGGCAGGTCGACGATCTTCTCGACGCTCAGGCCTGACTGCTCGAGCCAGTCGGCGACCTGGCGCTGGCTGAAGCCAAGCCGGGCATGCGCATGCTCGAGACGCAGCTCCTCGTGGTCGTGGCTGGCGAAATCGATCACCACGATCCGCCCGCCGGGCCTGAGCATGCGCGCCGCCTCGGTGATCGCCGGCAGCGGATCGTGCAGGAAATGCAGCACCTGGTGGATGGTCACCACGTCGAAGCTCTCGCGTTCGAGCGGCAGGTTGAAGATGTCGCCCTGCCGCACCGAGGCATGGGTGATGCCCGCCTCGTCGAGCTGCGCGCGGGCAATCGCCAGCATGCTGCGGCTCGAATCGATGCCGATGGCGCGGCGATAGCGGTCGGCCAGAAGTTCCAGCATCCGCCCGGTGCCGGTGCCCAGATCCAGCAGCCCGTCGAACGGCGTCCGCCCGATCAGCTTGAGGATTTCCGCCTCGACCTTTTCATCCGACACATGCAGGTTTCTCAGATCGTTCCAGCTTTCGGCGTTGGCCGAGAAATAGGCCTCGGCACGGCTGGCCCGCGCCTGCTTGACCGTCGCCAGGCGCTCGGCGTCCCGCGCCAGGTGCGCATCCGACGACGACGTCGCATTGAGCGCCTGCTGCATCAGCTTGGCGCGCACCCCGTCGCGGGTCAGCCGGAAATAGGCCCAGGCGCCTTCCTGGTAACGCTCGACCAGTCCGGCCTCGCCCAGAAGCTTGAGGTGCCGCGAGATCCGCGGTTGCGATTGGCTCAGCACCTCCGTCATCTCGCTGACCGTCAGGTCGCCATGGCTCAAAAGCGCGATCAGCCTGAGCCGTGTCGGCTCGCCGGCGGCCTTGAGAACCTCGACGCATTCCTCGAGAGTAAGCGGGGACAGAGACAGCATTGAAATCCTCAAAAACGATATAAAGATATGTTTATGTCATTTTCGAAGTCTTGGCAAGCGCAATGTCGCGTCCGCGAAACTTGATGTCGCAGCAGTGTCGGGCGTCAGCCGGTGAAACAGGCGTTCAGCGCCCGGGTTTCAGGCACGGGCGGCAATCAGCCGGCAGGATAGATCCACTGTTCCCAGACATGCGCCGTCACGGCTTCGCCACTTGCGATCACGCCGGGTTTTTCCACCCAGGCGACGACGCCGCGGCGGCGCTTGGCGGCCTTGACGAAGCTGAGCGCCAGCGACGTCTCGTCCATCTCAGGAAAGTTCTTCGCAATCGAAGCTCCCGCAATCCGGCACGGCCCGTTGTCGCCGTCGATCCTCAGCGTCACCCCGCCTTCGAAGAACAATTGCGTCCGCGGCGGCAGCATCGACAGCAGCGGAATGCCGTCGATCACCAGGTTGGCGCCGATCCAGCCGGGCTCGATCCTGTCGATGCCCATCTGCGCCGCCGCCACGGCCAGTTCGTCGGCGGCCACGATCGATATCTGCCGCTCGTTGCGGATCTCGGTGCCGCGCGGATACCAAGGTTCGCGGCCGCCCGACTTGCGGGTCGGCCCGGCATGGTAATCCCCCGCAACGCCGTCGAAACCCATCGCCAGCGAGGCAACTTCCTCGGTCGGAAAATCCCCGCCCAGCGCTGCCAGCAGGTGAGACACCGTCCCCTTGATCCGCCGCGCCGGGCGGATTTCGGGCAACACCGGCGCAGCGTCGGGAAACATCGGCAGGGTCATTTTACGCTCCAGGCTGATTGGTCCATCCGGACTGAGGCATACCCGTTCCCCCGTTGATGAACCAATCAAAAAACATGAACCGGAGTGACACCGCCGGACGAATGCCCGAACCACGCCCTAACCACGCCCTATCCGCGCCGTTTCCTGGCCGGACCGGCGAGCGCCTGCCAGGGCAGCGCATTGGCGGGCAGCCGGCGCGCCATCATCTGCATGGCCAGCATCAGCACGAGCACCAGCAGCGTCGCCGTCACCGCAACGGCGGCCGCTTCCGCCCCGAGCCCCGAATCCTCGAGGCTCAGCAGCGCCACGCCCAGTGTCTCGGTGCCCGCCGACCACAGCAGCGCCGACACGGTCAGTTCGTTGAACGCCAGCAGAAACACCATCAGCATTCCGGCAAACACCGCCGGAAACACCAGCGGCAGCACAATGTGGCGAAGCCTCTGGCCAAGCCGTGCCCCGTCGCATACCGCCGCCTCCTGCACCGCATCGTCAAGCGTCGCCATCGCCGCCATCACCGGTTTCAGCGCGATGGCGAAAAACCGGGCGTGATAGGCAAACAGGATGATCCACGGCGTGGCGTAGATCGAAACCCCGATCAGCGGCAGCGGCTTGATGAACAACAGGATGCAGGCAATCGCCAGCACGATGCCGGGCACCGCATAGGGCAGCTCGATGAGCGCGAAGGCAAGCGCCCGGACCTTGGGTTTGGCCCGGTCGAGCACATAGGCCGAAACCAGCGTGATGACCGCCAGGCTGAGCGCCGCCCCTCCCGCCAGCAGGACGGAATTGCGGAACGCGCGGACGGTCAGGTCCTGGCGGAACAGCACTTCCGCATACTGCGCCAGCGTGACGCTGCCGACAGACAGCCGCACGCCATAGGCGGGCACCAGCGACGTCGCCAGCAGCGAGGCCAGCGGCAACAGCACCGTCAACGCGATGACCCCCCAGACCCCGGCCTCCACTACAGGGCGCCAGCGACCCAGGTTCCAGAACGGCTCGATACGGTGATCGGTCTCAAGCCGGCTCGCCGACCGGGCCAGGAGCAGGCTGGCGGCGATGACGCCGGTGCCGGCGATCAGCGCAATCAATACCGAGATCGCGGCGGCGTCGCCAATCGTGGCGGGTCCGAAACTCGCGAGCTTGCGAAACAGCAGCGTCGGCAGCGTCACATAGCCCACCGGCAACCCGAGCAGCGCCGGGATTCCGAAATTGCCAGTGCCGGCGACAAAGGCCAGGAGCGCCGCCGACAGCAGGAACGGTTTGAGCAGCGGCAGCATGATGCGCCTGACCACCTGCCAGGGGCTGGCGCCGTCAAGTCGCGCCGCCTCGATCAGCGGCCTGGGGATCGAAGCCAGTCCCGAGGCCAGGGTGATGGCGACCAGCGGCGCATGGTGCAGCCCCATCACCAGAATGATGCCGAATTCGCCCAGCATCGGGTTGGGCGTTCCAGGCGCCGGCGCGAGACCAACAAGTTTGAGCAGCGGCGACGCCGGTCCGGCCAGCGTCTTGAACGCCAGCGCCGAAATCTGCGGCGCGATCATCAGCGACATCACCATGATGAACGCAAGTGCGGTGCGGGCGCGAAGCGTGGTCACCGACAGGATCAGCGCAAACACCACGCCAATCAGCAGCGCCAGGCCGCCGGAGCCGAAGGCCACGACAAGCGTGTTGCGGGTCGCGCGCCACACGTCCGGGGCATCGAGCACCTGCCAGAACGCGCCGAAACCTCCCGCGAATGCCGCCGCGATCAGGCGCCCGACGGGAATGAGGGAGAAAACCAGGATGAAAACGGCAAGCGCCAGCGTCAGGCCCCTGCCCTCGCGCTGCCGCCAGCCGATGGAAGGTCCGCGCCGTAAAGAGCGCGGACCGGCAATGGATTGAACCGTCAACGGCCCGCCTTACTGGCCGAAGATCTCGGCGAAACGCGCTGTGTTGGCCTCGGCCTCGGCAAGCGCCTTGGCGGCATCGAACGGCATCACCTTGATGGCGCTGCGATCGGGAAAGCCGGCCGGCACGGCCACGTCCGGGTGAGCCGGCAGATAGCCCTGGCTCAGCGCCAGTTCCTGGCCTTGCTTCGAGATCAGGAAGTCGACGAAGGCCTTGGCGGCATCCGGATTCTGGGTCGAGGCAAGGATCGCCACCGGCTCGGAAATCGCCGAGACGCCCTCTGCGGGGAACACGAATTCGACCGGAGCGCCCTTGGCCTTCTCGCGGATCGGCAGGAAGTCGACGACCATGCCGTAGAGCTTCTCGCCGCCGGCAACCTGCTTGAGCACGCCGCCATTGCCGCCCGAGGCCTGCGCCCCGTTTGCGGCCAGGCCCTCGTAATAACCCCAGCCGGCTTCCAGATTGCCCGCCAGCGTAGCAGTGTGAATCAGCGCAGCACCCGAGGTCAGCGGCGACGGCATGGCGACCTGGCCCTTGGCTTCGTCCTTGAGCAGGTCTTCCCACGAGGCCGGGATCATGGTGGCCGCAGTGTTGTACATGATGCCGGTGGTGATCAGCTTGGTGCCGAACCAGGTCTTGTCTGCGTCATGGACACCCTCGGCATAGGCCGAGATGTCGGCACCGGGATGCGCCATCAGCAGATCGCGGGCCTTGAGCCCTTCCATGGTCACGCTGTCGGCGATCAGCAGCACGTCCGCGGGTGTCGATCCGGCTGCAAGTTCGGCCTCGAGCTTGGCCATGATCTTGGTGGTGCCGTCGCGCACGAAGGTCACCTTCACATCCGGATAGGCCGCCATGAAGGCATCGATAGACTGCTGCGCATCGGTGTTTGGCTGGCTGGTGTAAAGCGTCAGCGTACCGTCGACGGCGCCGGCCGGACCGGCCAGCAGGGCGAGCGAGGCGATGGCGCCGAGCGACAAAGAGATCATGCGGGACATGGGGCAACTCCGGGGTTTTCAGGGTCGGTTCCCGGGAGCCATAAGCAGCCCCGATGACACCTCGATGACACCAACCCCACAACGCAAGCCCGGCAAAGCGAACCTGGCTCGCACGCCCAATTCACCTCGCGGCAAGAGCGTGCTATCATGGCTCTGCGGCGGGGAGCTGACAGTCACGATATCACGGAGATCATCGATGATGCTTGCCCACAACCTTTCAAGACCGCTGTGCCTGGCC
>JAHJUC010000208.1 GCA_018829385.1 Alphaproteobacteria bacterium | reverse complement strand
GCCTTGTTTTTTGGGCAGCGGGCACTGGCCGATGACAAGCCCGATTGCATCGATCCGCAGACCCAGATGGAAATGACCTATTGCGCCGGTGTCGACTACGAGGAAGCCGATGCCGAACTTAATGAGCTCTGGCCGGACATCGTCGCGGCGGCAAGGCAGAATGACGAATACGTGGCCGACATGGCGCGCGAGCGCGGCGTGCCGACGACATTGGAGGCCCTGCGCACTGCCCAGCGTGCCTGGATCGCGTTCCGCGACGCGCAATGCGAATATGAAGCCTATGAAGTCTTCGGCGGCACCGCCCAACCGATGGTCGGCAGCCTCTGCCTGGCGCGGCTGACGCGGGAACGCATCGAAGTTCTCTCCTATGCGCTGCAGGGCAGATGATGGCCCACTTCTTGCCTTTTGGAATGAGTGAGTAGCAAACGAACCGAGGACTGCCATGCCCGCCAGGATTTCCCGCTCAGCCTATGCCGCCATGTATGGCCCCACCGTCGGCGACAAGGTCCGGCTTGCCGACACCGAGCTCTTCATCGAGGTCGAGAAGGACTTCACCACCTATGGTGAGGAGGTCAAGTTCGGCGGCGGCAAGGTGATCCGGGACGGCATGGGGCAGTCCCAGGTGACCCGTGCCGATGGCGCGGTCGACACTGTGATCACCAATGCGCTGGTGGTCGATCACACCGGCATCTTCAAGGCCGATATCGGCTTGAAGGACGGCCGCATCGCCTCCATCGGCAAGGCCGGCAATCCCGATACCCAGCCGGGTGTCACCATCATCATCGGCCCGGGCACCGAGGTGATCGCCGGCGAAGGCAAGATCCTCACCGCCGGCGGCTTTGACAGCCACATCCACTTCATCTGCCCGCAGCAGATCGAGGAAGCCCTGATGAGCGGGTTGACCACCATGCTCGGCGGCGGCACCGGTCCGGCGCACGGCACGCTGGCCACCACCTGCACGCCCGGCCCCTGGCACATCGGCCGCATGATCCAGGCCATGGATGCATTTCCGATGAACATAGGCCTGTCGGGCAAGGGCAATGCGTCGAGACCCGCGGCGCTTGAGGAAATGATCCTTGGCGGCGCCTGCGCCTTCAAGCTGCACGAGGACTGGGGCACCACGCCCGCCGCCATCGACAATTGCCTCGCCGTCGCCGACCAGTACGACGTCCAGGTGATGATCCACACCGATACATTGAACGAGTCAGGCTTTGTCGAGACCACCGTCGACGCGATCAGGGGACGGACCATCCACGCCTTCCATACAGAGGGCGCCGGCGGCGGCCACGCGCCCGACATCATCAAGGTCTGCGGCCTGTCGAATGTCCTGCCGTCCTCGACCAACCCGACCCGGCCCTACACGGTCAACACCATCGCCGAGCACCTCGACATGCTGATGGTCTGCCATCATCTGGACAGTGCCATCCCCGAGGACATTGCCTTCGCCGAAAGCCGCATCCGCAAGGAGACAATTGCCGCCGAGGATATCCTGCACGACATCGGCGCCTTCTCGATCATCGCGTCGGACAGCCAGGCCATGGGCCGTGTCGGCGAGGTGATCATCCGCACCTGGCAGACCGCCGACAAGATGAAGCGACAGCGCGGCGCCTTGCCCGAGGAAACCGGAGACAACGACAATTTCCGCGTCCGCCGCTACATCGCCAAATACACCATCAACCCGGCCATCGCCCAGGGCGTCTCCAGCCATATCGGCTCGATCGAGGTCGGCAAGCGCGCCGACCTGGTCTTGTGGAATCCGGCCTTCTTCGGCGTCAAGCCGGACATGGTGCTGCTCGGCGGCATGATTGCCGCGGCCCCGATGGGCGACCCCAACGCGTCGATCCCGACACCGCAGCCGGTGCATTACCGCCCCATGTTCGGCGCCTACGGCAAGGCCCGGACGGAATCTTCCGTCACCTTCGTCAGCCAGGCAGCCATCGAGGACGGTCTTGCGCACAAGCTGGGCACCGCCAAGCAGCTCTGCGCCGTCGAAAACACCCGCGGCGGGATTTCCAAGGCCTCGATGGTGCTCAACGACGCGCTGCCGCACATCGAGGTCGATCCGGAAACCTATGAGGTTCGCGCCGATGGCCAGCTGCTGACCTGCGAACCGGCGACGGTGCTGCCGATGGCGCAGCGGTATTTCATGTTCTAGACTTGCCACAGGGCTGTGGACTAATGTCCGCGGTCTCTCCTGTCCGATTGATCCTCGTCAAGCCATGAAGCTCCAATATTGGCTTATACTGGCGCTCCGAACGTCAAAAGGGAGACTCCAATGTCCGGTATCAGGTTGAAGCACAAGGGATGGGTATTGATCGCCGATGGCGAGAAAGCGTTGTTGCTGGAAAACAACGGCACGCCCGACAAGCCGGAACTGCATGTGTTCAATGGTTTCGGGCAGTCCAACCCCCGAACATCGGCTCAGGGCGAAGATCGTCCGGGGCGCTTGTCCGACGGGATGGGCAGCGCTCACCGGAGTGCCGTGCAGGAAACCGACTGGCACCGCTTGGCCAAACACGAATTCGCCCATAGGATCGCAGCGCTGCTCGATCAGAACGCCCAGGCTGGCAGTTTCGAGCAGATCGTGATCGTTGCGCCGGCGGTGATCATGGGTGAATTGCGCAAGTCGCTGTCGGATGCGGTTTCGAGCCGGATTGTTGCGGAAGAGGCCAAGGATCTCACCAAGCATCCGGTGCCTGAAATCGAGAAACTGCTCTTCGGATAGGCAAACGCATGAATCTGCCGACGGTCACATCAGTCACAAGGACGTTTGACGGTCCCGTCGCAACCATAACGCTGGATGAAACCGCACGGCATCGCCGCCGCATGCGCATGGTCTCCGACCGCATGGAAAACGGCGCCACCATCGCCTTCCTGCTCGATCTGCCGCAGGCGCGGCTGTTGCGCCATGGCGACGGGCTGGTGCT
>JAHJUC010000207.1 GCA_018829385.1 Alphaproteobacteria bacterium | reverse complement strand
TCAGCCTTGTTCGAAGCGATGAGCACAACCTCGCCAGCATCGGCAACCGGCAGCCCGCTCTGGCTCAGCCATGCCGCCTCGCCCTCCAGCCGCGCCGACTTGCCTGCAACCAGATCCGCCATCACCTGTTTCGAATTTTCCGGATTGGCCAGCACCCAGCCTTCCGGCGGCTGATCCAGCGCGATGCCGAATTTGAGATCGCCCGCCGTGGTGATGGCGGCAAAGCCGTCAACGATGCCAGCTATCTCACGCGCCAGATCATTGGCTCCGTGATGCCCGCCCAGAAGCGGCACCACGCACGATCCGTCTTCCGCGACGGCGATTACCGGTGGCTCATTGTGCTTGTCGCTGAGCTGCGGAGCCAGCAAACGGATCACCGCACCCGAGGCCATCAGTGCAATGATGGGGCGGCCTTGCCGAAACAGGGTGGCCAGATGTGACCCCACCTCCGTAAAGGAAACGTCAAGGGTTTGGGTTATACGTCGGTCCAGCCCGTGCACCTCGCCGCCGGTTGCTTGGGCGATGCGCCTCGCCATCGGCAAGGCCGCTTCGGACAGAATGATGATGGCGGGAGATGTGGTCATGCTTTGCTCCCGGGCAGGGTCTGGATCCAGTCCTCGCCGCCCTTGTAGATCAGGATCATCGAAAAATACGGGGCCGTGTCCTCAGGCACGTCGGCAAGCGGCATCAGCCGTTCGGCATCGAGCGACACGCGTTCCACATAGATTGCTTGAGGTAAAAGATTCATTCTTTCAATCAGCGCCCGCAAGCGCTTGAAATGCCTGCCTATCTTAATGATCGCTAATGCATCTGCCGCGTTGAATCGATTTGTGAGCTCTTCATCGCCAAGTGGACCCGGCACGACGCTCAAGACATCGTTGCGCGCCGCCAGCGGACGCCCCGCGGCACTGGCAGCCGCCATCATCGAGGAGACGCCCGGCACCACTTCGGTGGGGTATTTCGCAGCCAGCCGCTCGAACACATACATGAACGAGCCATAGAAAAACGGATCGCCCTCGCACAGCACCGCCACGTCGCGGCCGGCGTCGAGATGGCTGGCGATCTCGTCTGCAGCCTTGTCATAGACATCGCGCGCGGGAAACCGTTCGGTGCGCATCGGCACCACGATCTCAATTTCCGTCTGCCCGCCCGGCAGGTGCGGCGCCGCAATCGAGCGCGCAAAACTCGGCCCCGTGTCGGGCGCGGGCCAGGCGATCACCGGCACATTCTGCAGGATGCGATGCGCCTTCAGCGTGACCAGGTCCGGGTCTCCGGGACCAAGCCCGAGGCCATACAGTTTGCCGCTCATGCATCCAGTCCTTTCGTCACCGACCAGATCGTTACCGGCATCAGCGGCTTCCAGCCGAGATAGCGCCCGACAGGTTCGGCGCGGCTCACCTGCAGCCGGATCAACTCGCCGCCGTGTACCGACTGAAGCGCAAACAGCCGCGCCTCACCCTCCACCGTCACCGCATTGGCGACCAGCCGCCCGAGCGGCTTGAGCGCTTCCCAGCAAGTCTCGAACACGCCGTCATTGGAGATGCCGCCGCCGATGAAAACGGCTTCCGGCATCTCGAGGTCAGTGAGTGCATCGGGCGCGGTTCCGGCCACGATGTCGAGACCCGGTGCGCCCAGCGTCATCGCATTGTGCGCGGTCATCTTCCGGCGCGCTTCACTGGCCTCGATGGCAATAGCGCGCGCCCCGCGCGCCGCCCGGATCCATTCGATGCCGATCGAGCCGCAGCCGGCGCCGACATCCCACATCAATCCGCCCGGCACCGGCCCAAGCCGGGACAGCGTCACCGCCCGCACCTCCCGCTTGGTCAGTTGCCCGTCATGCTCGAACGCCTCGTCGGGCAGCCCCGGAACCGATGGCAGCAGCACCGTTCCGGGCTGCGCCACGCAGGAAATCGCCAGCGTGTTGAAATCCGCGAAGTGCGGCTTCTCGGCGGCAATCCGGTCGGCCCGCATCACCTTGATCCGTTCGTCCGGTCCGCCCATGTGCTCAGCCACATGCATCTCGGAGCGGCCGTAACCGCGGGCGCTCAGGATCTGCGCCGCCTCGACAATCGTCTGCCCGGTGGAGGTCAGCGCGATGATCCGCGCACCCGGATGGATGTGCGAGGCAAGACCATGCACCGAGCGGCCGTGCAGGGAAATCATTGCCACGTCCTGCAGCGCCCATCCGAGCCGGGCGGAAGCCAGCGAAAACGCCGACGGCGACGGGATCACCCGCATCTCGCTCGCATCAAGCTGGCGCATCAGGGTCGCGCCGACGCCATAGAACATCGGATCGCCCGTCGCCAGGATGGTCACCGGCGTCCCGCGCCGCGCCATCACCAGCGCAATCGTTTCCCTGATGCCGAAGGTCCAGGCAATGGTTTCCCGCTGCCCGCAATCGATCCGCGAGAGCACCCGCTCGGGCGCGATAATGGTCTCGGCCGCCTCGAACAGCAGCCGCGCCGGCGGCGTCAGGCTGTCGAGCCCGCTGTCGCCGATGCCGATGATGGTTAGCCATGGAGCCCGGGCCGCGGGATCGTCAGCCATGACCTTCGAGCCCCCCGGCAATCGCATTGACCGCTGCACTTGCCAGCGCACTGCCGCCGCGACGGCCCCTGACCGTCAGGAACTCGACGCCGCGCGGATCGGCGACAAGCGCCTCCTTGCTTTCCGCAGCGCCGACAAAGCCGACAGGTATCCCGATGATGGCCGCCGGCTTCGAAGCCCCGGCATCAATCAGCTCGAGCAGGCGGAACAGCGCCGTCGGCGCGTTGCCGATGGCAATCATTGCACCGCCCATCCGCTCCGCCCAGAGATCGACCTGCGCCGCCGAGCGCGTGGTCTGGTCGCGCGCGGCAATCTCGCGAACCTGCGGCTCGTTGAGCAGGCACGCGACCTCGTTGCCGGCCGGCATCAGCCGCGTGATGATCCCGTGCCGCACCATCTCCGCGTCGCACAGCACCGGTGCACCGGCGTCCAGCGCCATCCGCGCGCTCTGCGCGAACCCGGGCGACACGACAATGTCATCGGCTAGGTCCACCATGCCGCAGGCATGGATCATCCGCACCACGATCGAACGCGTGTCCGCGCCGAAACGCGCCAGATCCGCTTCCGCCTGGATGATGGCGAACGACCGCCGGTAGATTTCCGCCGGATCACGGATGGGCGTGGACGCGGTCAAGGTTCAGCTCTTCTTCTTTTCCATCGAGCGCGGACCATGCGGATGGTCGGCATGCGGATAGGGATGGTGATGATGATCGTGGGAATGGCCGTGGTCGTGATCATGCGCATGCGGGTGGTCATGGCCATGCCCGTGGTCGTGCCCATGATCATGGTGATGATCGTGCCCGTGCCCGTGCCCGTGCTCGTGCTCGTGATCGTGCGGATGATCGTGGTCATGCGAATGGTCATGCACCGGGGTGAGCGGCGCCGGGCTGGCATGGCTGTGGACCGGCGTCCACGGCAGCCCGTGCGCCTTGCAGAAATCCTCGTCCCGGCAGGAGGCGTCGCAATCGCCGTTGCAGGGGCAGTTTTCCAGACCGCCGCCAATGCCTTCGACATGATGGTGATGGCTCTCCTGCGGCAGCCCGACCTCGGCCTCGAAGCCCAGCACCTGCTCGCGGTACTTGCACATCTGGCAGTTCATCAGCGCCTGGCCTTCCAGGATTTCCTGCACCCGGTCCTGGAAAGTGTCGAGCACCAGCGGATGGTCGCTCAGATAGGATGCCTTGATGAACTGGATCTCGGGATGGTTCGCCGCCACCGCGTCGGTCTCGGAATAGATCCGCTTGACCAGCACGCCGGTGAACAGGAAGTAGGGAAACACGATGATCCGCTTGTAGCCGAGCTTCGCTGCATGGCTCAGACCGGGACCGACCAGCGGAAAGGTGACGCCGGAATAGCAGGTCTCGCCCCAGCCGAAGCCGAAGCCTTCCCACAGCATCCGCATCACCTTCGACACGTTGGAATTGGCGTCCGGATCGGACGATCCCCGGCCGACCACCATCAGCAGCGTGTCATGCAGCGCCACTTCGCCCTGCTCTTGGTTGGCCGTGTCGAGCGCCTCCTGGATGCGCGCACCGGCGGCGCGGATCATCTTCAGGTCGATGCCGAGTTCGCGGCCGTAATTGATCACCGTGCCCTTGTTTTGCGCCTGGTAGGTGTTGAGCACGGAAGGAATGTCGTTCTTGGCGTGGCCGGCGGCAAACAGCATGCCCGGCACCGCCAGAACGCGGGTGACGCCCTTGGCGCGCAGCCGGTCGAGCCCTTCGGAGATCACCGGGTTGCAGAATTCCAGATAGCCATACTCCACCGGGACATCCGGGTAGCGGGCCTTCAACCCCTCGGCGACGGTGGCGAATTCGCGCGCGGCGTTCTGGTTGCGGCTGCCATGGCCACAGACCATGATGCCGGTCTTCTCGGGGATTCCGCTGTTGTTCACGGCTCAGGCCTCCGCGGTTTCGGTTTGCTTGCCGCCATCGGCCTTGTCGGATGTGTCCTTGGCCGCCGCCTTGCTCTTCTTGCCGCGCTTGATCGCCCAGGCCGCAATCGCTCCCGCGGCAGCAGCAGCCGCCCAGCCGACCCAGTGGGAATGGCCCGCCAGATCGCCGACATGGCCGCCATGGGCCAACGCCGCATGCGTGAAAAGGAAAGAACCAGCAATGGATAAAACAAGCGTGCGCATCGGGGCCTCCGGACAACGTGACAAATATAGCACGATACGCCGGATGAAGAGATGCCGGCCCTGAAGCCGCATCCCGTCTTACCGAACCGGACAGCTCCGGAGTTGGCCCTTGAATTAAGTCGGCCGCACCGGAATATCTCTCAGCCTGTCATCAGGCGCCGTCGCACATGGGGCGAGTCATAGGGGTTCGGGATTTCGAGGTCAAACCCCGATTGCGCCAGCCAGGCGCTGATCTGCGCCAAAGCTCTACTGCCGCGTAAAAATTGTTTTTCAGGCGAAGCCCAGGCGGCGGGCCGTGGCTTCCAGCAACCGCCGTTCGCGCGCGTCGACTTCGCCATCGGCCTTGGCGACGGTTGCCAGATGATCGAGGATTTCACGTTTGCGCGCCTCGTCGAGGTCGGCGAGCATGGCTGCCGCCTGCGCATCCGTGGTTTCATAGCCGAAATCATGAAGATACTTGAGAATATCCTTGAGCTCGTCTCCGTGCAGTCCCAGAAGCCGCGTACAGATAGCCGCAAAAGCGTCGGCTTCCGCCGGTTCAACCGTCCTGTCGGCGAATGACATGCGGACCAGAAGCAACAGTTCCGCCGTCAGCACCGGATCGTGCGCAACCTTGTTCAGCGAGCCGTGCTGGTCGAGTAAAGCCCTGACCCGCTCGCCGAAGCCCGGGGCCTTGCCTGCTGCATCATTCATTGCATGTTCCTTTTCTCGGCACCGACCGTCCCGGGGTCCAGGTCCAAGAGGTTGGCGGTCCTGCGGATCAGCCGGTCGTCGCGCTCATCCCTGACGATGTTGGCGTCGGCAATCCGCATCATGTCCTTAAGAAGGGTGGTTCGCGCTTCCGTGTCAAGCTGGCTCAGCAGGGTAAAGGCCTGGGCGTCGCACGAGCGGGCCTTGGGCGAATCAAGCAGCGCGTGCAATTCAGGCATGTCCCGCGGACTTATGCCGAAATGCTGTTCGCAGATACGCTCGAAGGCGGTGAGTTGAGACGGCTGCACGATCCCGTCGGCAAGCACCATCCGGAACAGAACCAGGATTTCCGCCAGCGCGACCGGATCCTCCGACAACTCACCGAGCTTGCCGGGCAAGTGCGGTTTGCGCTCGAACAAACACGCAATCGAAGCAAAGAGCCCCTTCATCACGACCGCCCCCTCAGGCCCGGGTGATTCCCCACTGATCTTGAAAAAGTAACCTGTGAACGCCGATTGTCCAGAGCATCCCTGCGTGCGATAGGTCCCACCTCGTTTCCGCCAGCAACTCCCCGCCAGACAGGCTAGCCCATGGAAGACCTGACGCTCACCCTCGCATTGCTGCTGTTTGCCGCGGCATTCATGGCCGGCTTTGTCGATTCGATTGCCGGCGGCGGCGGCCTGATCGCCGTTCCCGCGCTGCTGCTCGCCGGCCTGAGCCCGGTCGAGGCGCTGGGCACCAACAAGCTGCAGGGACTGTTCGGCTCCGCCTCGGCCACCGTCGCCTATGCCCGCAAGGGCCATGTCGACCTGAAGACCCAGCTTGCGCCGGCGGCCCTCTCGGCGCTTGGTGCCGCCCTTGGCGCGCTGCTCGCCAC
>JAHJUC010000206.1 GCA_018829385.1 Alphaproteobacteria bacterium | reverse complement strand
CTGTTCCAGACGTGGCTCGCCTACAAGGATGTGGCGCAGCCGTCCTATTCCGAGTTGCAGCGTCTGCTGCAGGACGGCAAGGTCAGGTCCGTCGTCATCACCGAGACGATGATCCAGGGTGTGTTCAAGGAAGCGCAGGACGGGCGGACGCAATTCATCGTTCGCCGTGTTGAGCCTTCGGTCGCAGCGGAATTCGAAAAGGCCGGCGTCGAGATAACTGGCGCCAGCGACAGCAACTGGCTGACCACGCTGGTCTCCTGGGTGCTGCCGGCGCTGATCTTCTTCGGATTGTGGATGTTCCTGTTTCGCGGCTACGCCAACAGGCAAGGCATGGGCGGGCTCATCAACATCGGCAAATCGAAGGCGAAGGTCTATCTCGAGCGCGACACCGGCGTGACATTCGACGATGTCGCGGGTGTCGAGGAAGCAAAGGTCGAACTGCAGGAAATCGTGTCCTTCCTGAAAGACAAGGACCGGTACGGCCGCCTGGGAGCGCGGATGCCGAAGGGCATTCTTCTTGTCGGCCCTCCTGGTACCGGCAAGACATTGATGGCGCGCGCGATTGCCGGCGAGGCAGGCGTTCCCTTCTTCTCGATCTCGGGTTCCGAATTCGTCGAGATGTTTGTCGGCGTCGGCGCCGCGCGGGTGCGCGACCTGTTCGTCCAGGCCCGGCAAGCCGCGCCCTGCATCATCTTCATCGATGAACTCGATGCCCTGGGTCGGGCCCGCAGCGCCTTTGGCAGCATGGGTGGCAACGACGAAAAGGAGCAGACGCTGAACCAGCTTCTGTCGGAACTGGACGGGTTCGACCCGCGTGTCGGCATCGTGCTGCTGGCGGCGACCAACCGGCCCGAAGTGCTTGATCCGGCCTTGCTGCGGGCCGGGCGTTTCGACCGTCAGGTGGTGTTGGACCGGCCCGACCGGAATGGCCGCGAGGCCATACTGAAAGTGCATGTCGGGAAAATCCAGGTCGATCCGGAGATAGATCTTGGAGACATTGCCGGCCTTACCGCGGGGTTCACCGGCGCCGACCTGGCGAACCTCGTCAACGAGGCGGCGATCATCGCCACGAGGCGGGGCGCCGAGAAGGTTTCGCGGGCTGATTTCACCAGCGCCGTCGAGCGCATCATCACCGGAACAGAACTCCGAAGCCGCCTGATGAAGCCCGAGGAACGCACCCGCGTGGCCTATCACGAGATGGGTCATGCGCTGGTGGCTGCAGGGCTCAGGACGACGGATCCGGTGGAGAAGATCTCGATCATTCCGCGTTCGATCGGCGCCCTCGGCTATACGCTGCAACGCCCGACGGAAGACCGCTTCCTGATCACCGCGACCGAACTGCGGGAGCGCATGGCGGTGCTGCTCGCGGGCCGCGCGGCGGAGGAAATCATCTTCGGGGAAGTCTCGACAGGGGCGTCCGACGATCTGGCGAAGGCCACCGATATCGCCCGGCAATATGTCACCCGCTTCGGCATGGACAAGAAGGTCGGGCAGGCGGTGCTTGAGGAACAGAAATCGCAATTTCTTGGAGATACGCCGGCATTTGTCGGCAAGCGGGACTATTCGGAGGAAACCTCGCGCGAAGTCGACCTGGCCGTGCGGCGGCTGATTGATGAGGCATACGAGACGGCGAAGACGATCCTCGCAGCCGGTGCGGCCAATCTCGAAGCGGGCGCCAAGCTGTTGTTGGAGCGGGAAACCATCACGCCGGTTGATTTTCCGGCTCTGAAGCGGCCTGGGGAAACAACCGCGGGACCGGATGCGGGCACAGTCCCTGCTTCATCCGCTGACGGCAAAAAACCAGTCAGGCGCTAGCGGCAAGAGAGCCGGGACCGCGTTTGGCTTCGGGTGATATCCGGTGAGGCCTCGGGAACCCTCCGCTGCGGGGATATGCCGAAAGGCTCCGCAGCTACATCAGCCGGCCGAGGATGTCGTTCAGCTTTGCCACTTCGCTTTCGCCGAGCAGGTTGCAGATCGCCTCGTCCTCGCTTTGGACGACCTCCCGGATCTGCGCCATGCGCTTGCGTCCCAGGTCAGTGAGCATCAGGTTGACCTGCCGCTGGTCGCTCTTGCCGGCCTGACGGTGGACGAGCCCGTCCATGACCATGCGGTCGACCATCTTGGTCAACGTCGGGGGATTCATCAGCACGATTCTCGCCAGTTCGCCCATGGTCTGGCTCGGCTCGGCGTCCAGCGTCTCGAGCACGCGCCACACCTCCACCTGCACCCCATGCTCCTTCAGCGCAGCCGTCAGCGACTGATGCACCGCCCGGTGCGCTGCCGCCAGGGTGTAGGAAATATAGGACTCGATCGGGTTCTTCATGTCTGTTCCAAAAATCGCGTTGCGTAGAAAATAGTTGACTTGGAAAATAATTTCAATTGCAATGAAGAAAATCCCTCAAGCACGGCTGATAGGGGACACGTGCATGGAGTTTTCCCGGGCGGCAGTGGCATTTCCGGCAGAGCTGAACGACCTTCGCGACTGGGCTTCGGTAAGCTCGGCGGGCTT
>JAHJUC010000205.1 GCA_018829385.1 Alphaproteobacteria bacterium | reverse complement strand
GCAGATGCGCAAAAAACAGTGTGGACAAGCTCCCTCATCCGGTCTATACGCCCCCTCGTTCCTGTTACGGAACAGGTGGGGCGCGTAGCTCAGTTGGTAGAGCAGCTGACTCTTAATCAGCGGGTCCACGGTTCGAGCCCGTGCGCGCCCACCATCTTTTTTCAGCTCATCCACGGGATTGAAACGTTGTGATTGCAGCGGTCAGCGACGGCAGGAATTGCCGTTGGCGGGGCGCTGCAGCGCCCGGTTGTGTCGCTGAAGAGGGAGGCCGGGCGGAACGGTCGACATGAGCGTCCGGCAGGGTTCACCTGGATGAACAATCAATGCTTTATCTCCTTGATCTCAAAGCATCTTCTCCGTAGATGGCGATTCCGCTCCACGACGGGATACCGCAAGCCTCGCCTTTGATCCCTTTTGCCTGCCTGCTTGAGCGTGACGGCATCCATTGCTTGCGTGACCGTGTTGTTTTTTCTCGCTTTTCAGGAGCAGTTCTTTCCTGCCGGGTTACATATTTTTTTGTAATTACAACTATTGATTGCATACCTATTTATGCGTGATAGTAAATCATGATTGCTAAATCTTGCATATTCGCCAAATAAAATAGCTTATAATCGTACTATTGAGTATCTAAAGCTTAATAATTTTTGATATCGATTTCAATTAGATCGAATAATACTAGTTTATATTTATAATTGAACGCGCGTAAAGAGAATGTAAATCATTTTTGCTTTACATTTTAGTTTCAACTTATAGATAAATCATGTGTCAAAAACGCAACAAACCGGTTTGTGTTCACCGAGTACTTAAGGATTCGTAATTTCATGACTCGCGTCAGCCGGGGCAATTGTGTAACAAGCAATCATCGGATGTAGGGTTTGGGGTCGAGATGATTAAGTCGCTTTTGTATTCATGCTGTTTTTCGATCGGATTCAGCGCTCTTGTCGCATTGCCGGCGAGCGCGTTGACGCTGAAGGAAGCGGTTGATGAGGCGCTGCGGTCCAATCCCGAGATCCTGTCTTCGGCGGAGAACCGCGAGGCGGTGGAGTTCGAGCTCAGGCAGGCCCGCGGTCTTTACCTGCCGACGCTGGATCTCGAGGCCTCGGTCGGAAGTCGCAAGCTCGACAGCCCGGGCCGCCGCCGGCTCGGCACCCAGGACGATACGCTCGATTCCTCCGATGTCGGGCTGACCTTCAGGCAGACCTTGTTTGACGGCGGCGCCACCCGCGCCGAGGTCGAGCGCCAGGCGGCCCGCGTCGACGGCGCCTCGTTCCGCGTCGCCGAACGGTCGGAAGCCATCGCGCTGGCCGTGACCCAGGAATATTTCGAGATCCTGCTGCAGGCGGAGATCGTGGCGATCGCGCGCAAGAATGCCAACGTGCTTGCGGGCATTGTTTCCGACATCTCGTCGGGCGTTTCGGGGGGCACGCTGACCTCGGCCGATCGCACCCAGGGCCGCGAGCGGCTGTTGTCGGCGCAGGCGCGGCTGAAGGAGGCCGAAGAGGACCTGGCGCAGGCGCAGATCCGGTTCCTGCGGCTGGTCGGCGTCAAGCTCGGTTCGATGAAGTATCCGCCGTCGGTGGCCAAGGCGCTGCCGCGCAGCGCCGCCGAAGCAATCGACATCGCACGGCGCCAGAGCCCGCGGATTGCCGCCGCCAGCGCCGATGTCGATGCCGCCGACGCCTACGCCCGCGGCGCCAAGGCTGCCTATCTGCCGGTGATCTCGTTCGAGGCCAAGGCCCGCGTCGGCCAGGATATCGACGGCGCGGAAGGCCGGACCTCGGATCTCGAGGCAAAGGTCGTGGCGCGCTGGAATCTCTATCGCGGCGGCCGTGACCAGGCCGCCGAACAGGAACGCATCCGCCGCGCCGGCCAGGCACGGATGGACAACGCGCTGGTGCACCGCGAGGTGCAGGAATCGATCCAGTCGGCCTGGGACAAGCGCTCCAAGCGCGCCCAGCAGGCAGCCCTTCTGCGCGAGCAGGCCTCGGCCTCGGGCTCGCTGGTGTCGTCCTATCGGGACCAGTTCCGGGTTGGCGAGCGTTCGCTGCTCGACGTGCTGAGCGCGCAGAACACCCGCTTCAACACCGAGGTTCTGGCCAAGACCGCACAGTATGCCGCAGTCTATGCCGACTACCAGGCACTGGCCGCCATGGGCTCGCTGGTTCGCGCCTTCAATCTGGAAAGCGCACCGCAGGCTGAGTCATATGCCCGGGAAGAGTTCAAGGTCGTCACGCACGACGAAGCGCCGGTCTACAATCGCTTGCCTTCCCGGCAGGTGAGCGGCGCCCCCTTCGATCTGCTCGCTCCTGTAAGGAAGAACTAATTCCTGCTTCCTTGGTGGAGACGATACTGATCGGTGAGCGGCGATGAACTTCAACGAGGCTTTCCGTGAAATAAGCGTTCATTTCGAGCGCAGCGGTTCGGCGACCGTTCTCTATTCCGGCATCCCCGACGATCAACTCGAAGCAGCCGACATCGAGACCGTGCGCGAGGTGTCGCATCGCATCGGGCTTGACGTCTCGAAGATCCACCTGGCCGACCTCCTGGGCGGCAACGCGGATCTTCCTGCGCTGGTGAAGACGCGGGATGGCGGCTTCATTCCGGTGTTCGGCATCAATGACGACGGAACCTTCGTCTGCAAGGAGGCGGTCGGAGATATCGCCTCGGAGAGCGTCGATCTGCGCGGCAAGGCGGCAGAACTCGACCCGACGGTGCTGGATTTCAAGAAAGTCTACCTCAACAACCGCGACGAGACCGGGGCGCTGCATGCGGGCAGGATCGAGAAGCAGCATTGGCTGTTTGCGGCTGTCCGTCCCTATTGGCGTTCGTTCGTGCGCGTCGGCTTTGCGGCGCTTTTCATCAACGTTCTGGCATTGGCCTCGCCACTGTTCGTGATGAACGTCTACGACCGGGTTCTTCCCAACGAGGCGATCTCGACGCTGTGGGTGCTTGCCGTCGGCATCAGCGTCGCCTTCCTGTTCGACTTCCTGCTCAAGTTCGCGCGCGCCTCGCTGATCGACTATACCGGGCGGAAGATCGACCTGAAGATCGCCTATATCCTGTTCCAGAAGGTCATGAACACCTCGCTGTCGGCGCGCTCGATGTCGACGGGCGAATATGTCTCCCGGGTGTCGCAATACGAATTCGTGCGGGAGTTCTTCACCTCCAACACGATCGCGACGATGATCGACACCTGCTTCGTCTTCATCTTCATCGCCGTGGTCTATTCGATCGGTGGCCCGCTCGCCTATGTGCCGGCCGTGGCGCTGGTCGCCGTGACAATCATCGGGCTCGTGGCGCAAACGCTGATCAGCCGCAGGGTTGCGGCGGCGGCCAATGAAGCCGCGCTGCGGCAGTCGATGCTGGTCGAGACCATCTACACGACGGAAACCGTCAAGGGGCTGAGGGCCGAAGGCCTGCTGCTCAAGCGCTGGCGGGACCTGACCATCAACAGTTCGGCCACCAACGAGCAGATCAAGAGCATCTCGGCCTTTGCCGTCAATGCCACGCAGTTCGTGCAGCAGCTGGTCACCGTCGGCATCATCCTGGTCGGCGCCTATCTGTTCCGCGAAGGCAATGTGACCACCGGCGCCATCATCGCCTCGGTGATCCTGTCGGGCCGGGCGGTCAGCCCGCTGGGGCAGCTGGCGATGACGCTGGCGCGGTTCCGGCAGGCGCTGCTGTCGCTGAGGATCCTCGACAAGATCATGGAGCAGCCGGAGGACACGCCGGAGACCTCGGGCTTCGTCAACCGCGTCATCGCCCGCGGCGACATCGCATTCGAGAAGGTGCATTTCCGCTACCCGCAGGCCGACCAGGACGCGCTCGACGGGCTCACGTTCTCGATCCGGGCCGGCGAGAAGGTCGGCATCATCGGCCGCATCGGCTCGGGCAAGACCACCATCGGCCGGCTGATGTCGCGGCTCTACCAGCCGCACGAGGGCCGGGTTCTGATCGACGGCATCGACATGCAGCAGTTCCATCCCTCCGAAGTCCGCTCGGCCGTGGCCGTGGCAGGCCAGACCAGCGACCTGTTCTCCGGATCGGTGAAGGACAATTTGCTGATGGGCAACCCGAACGCCTCGGACGAG
>JAHJUC010000204.1 GCA_018829385.1 Alphaproteobacteria bacterium | reverse complement strand
GCACGAGTTAATCAGGAGACCAAAGCCATTCGCAGACCATTCAGAGCGCCGCCAACCGCCAACGAAGGCCCCCGCGCGAACCAGAATATCCGGACCCCGACGGTCCAGCTCATCGACTCCGAAGGCCAGAACCACGGCGTCGTGCCAACCGAACAGGCGTTGTCGATGGCCGAAGAAGCTGGCCTCGACCTGGTCGAGATCAACTCCGCGGGCGACGTGCCCGTCTGCAAGATCGTCGATCTGGGCAAGCTGAAATACGCATCGCAGAAGAAGGCCTCCGAGGCGCGCAAGAAGCAGAAGACCGTCGAGGTCAAGGAAATCAAGATGCGCCCCAACATCGACACGCATGATTATGACGTGAAGATGCGTGCGATGAACCGCTTCTTTGACGAAGGCGACAAGGTGAAGGTGACCTTGCGGTTCCGCGGCCGTGAAATGGCCCACATGGAACTCGGCATGAAACTGCTTCAGAAGGTCAAGGACGACACGGCCACCATCGCCAAGGTGGAAGCGGAGCCGAAGCTTGAAGGCCGTCAGATGATGATGGTTCTGGCTCCGAAATAACACTCTGGACAGCCTGATGCGGACCGGTCGGGCGGATGCCACGGCCGGTTTTTGCTTTTATCGCGCTGATTCATCCGAACGCCCGTTGCGCTTTTATCAGCCTACGGCTATAAGGCGCGCGTTCAAACCGGCCGGCAGGGCATGCCGAGGCGGTTTCCAACGCTTGATGCAAAAGGGGTCTTCGCCCTTTTGCGTCTCACCCAACAAGAAATGGCGAGCGGTGCCGGAATGGCGCCCTGAAGCCTGACAAGGAGTAGCGAAATGCCCAAGATGAAGACGAAATCGTCTGCCAAGAAGCGGTTCAAGATCACGGCGAGCGGCAAGGTCCTCGCTGCAGCCGCCGGCAAGCGCCATGGCATGATCAAGCGGTCCAACAAGTTCATTCGCGATGCACGCGGCACCATGGTTCTGTCCGAGCCTGACGCCAAGATCGTCAAGAAGTTCCTCCCCAACGGCCTGTAAGCAGAGCCGGGACCAGCGATTTTAAGGAGATCATGATATGGCACGCGTAAAACGGGGCGTTACCGCCCATGCAAAGCACAAGAAGGTCCTGAAGAAAGCCAAGGGCTTTTACGGACGCCGCAAGAATACCATCCGCGCCGCGAAGGCTGCCGTCGACAAGTCGATGCAGTACGCCTACCGCGACCGCAAGGTCCGGAAGCGGAATTTCCGCGCACTCTGGGTTCAGCGCATCAACGCCGCTGTGCGCGAGCATGGCCTGACCTACGGCCGCTTCATCGACGGTCTGACCAAGGCCGGCATCGAGGTTGACCGCAAGGTTCTTTCCGACATGGCGATCCATGATGCGGAAGCATTCGGTGTTCTGGTTGCCGCTGCGAAGAAGGCGCTCGAATACCTCAAGGACAAGACTCCGAACGAGTTTGAAAGCGCTGTCGCCTAAGCCAGCGTTTTCCCGCAGAGTTTGAATTTTGGGATCCCGCGCTGGCACGGCTGGCGCGGGATTTTTCGTCTCAGAACCGGGCATTCGCCTGTTTCGTGGATGTGCCAATTCGTTTAAGCACAGGCCAGCCGCCTGCCAGATACGGCCCGCAAATACAGGTAGTCAAAGACCATGAGCCAGTACCAGAGCCTTGAAACCACCATCATGGACGAGATCGCCGCCAGTGCCGATGAAGCGGCCATCGAGGCCGTGCGCGTCGCAGCCCTCGGCAAGAAGGGCTCGGTGTCCGAACTGCTCAAGGGTCTTGGCAAGATGACGCCGGAGGAACGCCAGGAGGCGGGACCGGCGATCAACGGGCTCAAGGCTCGCGTCACCGATGCCATCGCCGCCCGCAAGACCGAGCTCAGGGACGCCGCCATCACCGAGCGCCTGGCACGCGAAACCGTCGATGTCAGCCTGCCGGTGCGCTCCTCGCCCGCCGAGCGCGGCCGCATCCATCCGATCAGCCAGGTCGTCGACGAGATCACCGCCATCTTCGCCGACATGGGCTTCGCCATCGCCGAAGGTCCGGACATCGAGACCGACCACTACAATTTCACCGCGCTGAATTTCCCCGACGGCCATCCCGCCCGGGAAATGCATGACACCTTCTTCCTCGAGCCAGATGACAATGGCGAGCGCAAGGTCCTGCGCACCCATACGTCGCCGGTGCAGATCCGCACCATGGAGGCGCAAAAGCCGCCGATCCGCATCGTCATTCCGGGCAAGACCTACCGGCAGGATTCCGACGCCACCCACTCGCCGATGTTCCATCAGGTCGAGGGTCTGGTGATCGACAAGACCGCCAATGTCGGCCATCTGCGCTGGGTTCTCGAGGAGTTCTGCAAGGCCTTCTTCGAGGTCGACAGCGTCACCATGCGCTTCCGCCCCTCGTTCTTCCCGTTCACCGAGCCCTCGTTCGAGGTCGACATCCAGTGCGACCGCACCTCCGGCCCGATCGTCAAATTCGGCGAGGGCACCGACTGGATGGAGATCCTCGGCTGCGGCATGGTGCACCCGAATGTGCTGCGCGCCGGCGGGCTCGATCCCGACGAGTACCAGGGCTTTGCCTGGGGCATGGGGCTCGACCGCATCGCCATGCTCAAATACGGCATGCCGGACCTGAGGGATTTCTTCAACGCCGATGTCCGCTGGATGAGCCATTACGGCTTCCGTCCGCTCGACGTGCCGACATTGTTCGGCGGCCTGAGCACTTAATCAATCAACGCAAAGATCGGCACTCCAAATGACAAGCCTCGAAACCAAGTCTGACGCCGACATCGACCAGTGGATCATCAACCACGAGCGTGCGGGCAAGACGCGTGCGCCCTTGTTTCAGGAACTCATCGTCGAGCGAAACCGGCGCCATGGAAAAGGTCTGGACATCGGCACGTCTATCGCGGCGATGACCAGGTCCGCCAGGGAGAACCGCTATATCAGCTATGGTGATCTGGCCGCCTCGAATGGAATGACCTGGAGCAAGGCACGGCCGTTGATGAACGGCAAACATGGTCACCTGGATGATCTTCTCGCCTATTGCCACTCGCACGAGATGCCCCTCCTGACTGCCATCGTGGTTGGAAGAGATCATCTCGACACCGGTGAGATGGATGAGGACACCATTGACGGATTCGTTGCCGGTATCCGCCGGCTTGGCGTTTCCGTTTTCGAACCAGTTGAGTTCTTGAAACAGTGCCAAAGCGAGTGTTTCGAATGGGCGGCCAAACAGCCTGACGCAATCGATACCGTCGAAGAATAAAGGTCCGAGGAAAACAGAATGAAATTCACCCTCTCCTGGCTCAAGGATCACCTTGAAACCGACGCCACGCTGGACCAGATCTGCGCGCGCCTCACCGCCATCGGCCTCGAGGTCGAGGATGTCGACGACAAGGCGGCGTACCGGCCCTTCACCATCGCCCGCGTCATTTCCGCCGAGCAGCACCCGAACGCCGACAAGCTGCGCGTGCTGATGGTCGACAAGGGCGACGGCAAACCGGTGCAGATCGTCTGCGGCGCGCCCAACGCCCGCGCCGGGCTGATCGGCGCGCTGGCCGAGCCGGGCACCTACGTGCCGGGCATCGACGTGACGCTCGCGGTCGGCAATATCCGTGGCGTCGAAAGCCACGGCATGATGTGCTCGGAAAAAGAACTCGACATGTCCGACGATCATGACGGCATCATCGATCTGCCCGAGGATGCGCCGGTCGGCACCTCGTTCGCGGCCTATGCCGGCCTTGACGATCCGGTCATCGAGATCAACCTGACGCCGAACCGTCCCGACTGCACCTCGATCCATGGCATCGCCCGCGATCTGGCAGCTTCCGGTCTGGGTACGCTGAAGCAGCCCGCCGAACCTGATTTCCCGGTCAAGGGCGAGACCACGCAGAACGTCAAGCTCATACTCGACGACGAGAGCCTGTGCCCCGGCTTTGCCTGGCGGCTGGTGCGCGGCGTCAGGAACGGCCCCAGCCCGAAATGGATGCAGCAGCGGCTCATCGCCATCGGTCTTCGCCCGATCTCGGCGCTGGTCGACGTCACCAACTACATGACCTTCGATCAGGGCCGGCCGATGCACGTCTTCGACGCCGACAAGGTCAAGGGCGACCTGGTGGTGCGCCGGGCGCTCGAAGGCGAGGAAATCCTCGCGCTCGATACCCGCACCTACAGGCTCAATCCCGCCAATGTGGTGATTGCCGATGAAAACGGCCCTGAATCCATCGGCGGCATCATGGGCGGCGAGCACTCCGGCTGCGACGAGAACACCACCAATGTGCTGATCGAATCCGCACTCTGGGACCCGATCAACATCGCCAAGACCGGCCGCAGCCAGGGCATCATCACCGACGCGCGCTACCGATTCGAGCGCGGCGTAGATCCCGAATACATGCTGCCCGGCCTCGAGCGGACCACCCAGCTGGTGCTCGAGATGTGCGGCGGCACCGCCGCAGAAGCCCGCGTCGTCGGCTACAAGGGGCATCACAAGAAGATCGTCGAATTCCCCTTCTCCGAGGTCAGGCGCCTGACCGGACTCACCGTTTCCAACGACGAGTCCCGCAAGATCCTCTCAGGCCTCGGCTTCGAGGTGTCCGGCAAGGGCGAGACGGTCAAGGTGGCCGTTCCCTCCTGGCGTCCCGATGTCGACGGCAAGGCCGACCTCGTGGAAGAGGTCATGCGCATCCATGGCGTCGACGAGATCAGGCCCGAGCCGCTGGCCCCGTCGGGCAGCGTCAACGGCCGGATCCTGACCACGATCCAGGTCCGTACCCGCTCCGCCAAGCGCGCGCTCGCTTCGCGCGGCATGATGGAGGCCGTCACCTGGTCCTTCATCGCCGAAGAGCATGCCCGGCTGTTTGGTGGCGGCAGCCGCGAACTCAGGCTGGTCAACCCGATCGCCTCCGACATGTCCGACATGCGGCCCTCGCTGCTGCCGGGCCTGATCCTCGCCGCCCAGCGCAATGCCGACCGCGGCTTTGGCGACGTGGCGCTGTTCGAGGTCTCGGGCACCTATGAGAACGATACGCCCGAGGGCCAGCGCCGTGTGGCCGGCGGCATCCGCCGCGGTACCGCGCAGATGACCGGCTCGGGCCGCCACTGGGATGGCGCCGCCAAGCCCGTCGGCGTGTTCGACGCCAAGGCCGATGCGATTGCCGCCCTTGAGGCCTGCGGGGCTCCGGCCGACCGGCTCACCTTCGAGCCTGGCGCGCCCGGCTGGTACCATCCCGGCCGCTCCGGCCTGATCAAGCTCGGCCCGAAGACCGTGCTCGGCCATTTCGGCGAGTTCCACCCCAATACGCTCGCGGCACTTGATGTCTCCGGACCGCTCTGCGGTTTCGAGGTCTTCATCGACGCGATCCCCGAAGCCAAGCGCAAGGCCACCCGCACCAAGCCGGGCCTCAGCCTCTCGGCCTTCCAGGCCGTGCGCCGCGACTTCGCCTTCGTCGTCGACAGCGATGTGCCCGCCGCCACGCTGGTGCGCGCGGCCCAGGGTGCCGACAAGGCACTGATCGAGGGCGTCAAGGTTTTCGACCTGTTCGCCGGCCCCTCGCTCGGCGAAGGCAAGAAGTCGGTCGCCATC
>JAHJUC010000027.1 GCA_018829385.1 Alphaproteobacteria bacterium | reverse complement strand
GGCAAGATCCTCAGGTTCGAGGGCATCCGCGAGAACGAGTGCCTGGTCTCAAAGGCCTGGGACCAGGATCCGAAGGTGCCGGCCTATGCCGGCGGCAAGTTTCCGCTCTCGACCTATCTTGCCGACAGTGTGCGGGCAATGATCGCCGATCCCTCGACATGGGGCTCGCTGCCCGACCAGGTGTCGGACTGGCTCAGAATGCAGCAGCAGGTCTCCCAGCTTCCGGCCCGCGACAGCCTGCTGATCGAGACGTTTCCGCGGGCGGAACGGTTTTTCATGGTGCTCTATCCCTTCGAGGGCCGGATCGCGCACCAGACCCTGGGTATGCTGCTGACGCGCCGGCTCGAGCGCATGCGCGCCCAGCCGCTCGGTTTCGTCGCCACGGACTATTCGCTCGCCGTCTGGGGGCTGGAGGACATGGGCGCGATGGTTTCCGATCGCCGGCTTGATCTCGGCGAGCTGTTTGACGAGGACATGCTGGGCGATGACCTCGATGCGTGGCTCAACGAATCCTGGATGCTCAAGCGGACCTTCCGGGCCTGCGCGGTGATCTCCGGGCTGATCGAAAAGCGGCATCCCGGCAAGGAGAAATCCGGGCGCCAGATCACGGTTTCCGCCGACCTGATCTACGACGTGCTCAGAAGCCACGAGCCCGACCACATCCTGCTGCGCGCGACCCGCACTGACGCGGCACAGGGGCTTTTGGATATTCAGCGGCTCGGGGCTATGCTCAAGCGAATCAAGGGCCACATCAAGCACCGGGCGCTTGAGCACATCTCGCCGCTGGCGGTGCCGATCATGCTGGAAATCGGCCGCGAAACGGTTGCCGGCGAGGCGCATGAAAGCATTCTGGCCGAGGCGGCGGACGACCTGCTTGCCGAGGCGCAGAGCCAGACTTGAACGGAACAGGCATGCACGGCAGGGCAGCGGCGCTGACAACGGACATTCCGGCCACCGGGCCGATGACAGTCGAGCTCAATGTCAACGGGACAGCCGTAGTCTGCGATCGCTCCGGCGTGCTCTGGCTGCCCGACCACGCCACGCTCGTGGTCTCCGACCTGCACCTCGAAAAAGGCGCGGCCTTCGCCCGGCGCGGCATGCTGCTGCCGCCCTACGACACCGCCGCGACGCTGGCGCGGCTCGGCGCGGCGATCGCCGGCTATGCGCCGCGGCTGGTGATCAGCCTGGGCGACAGCTTCCATGACCGGAACGGCTCGGCGCATCTGCCCGAGTGCTACCGCGAGCAGTTGCGGAGCCTGCAACGGGGCCGCGACTGGGTGTGGATCGAAGGCAATCACGACCCCGACAGGCCCGAGGGGTTGGAGGGCAGCTTCTGCAGCGAACTGCATGTGGACACGCTGGTCTTTCGGCATGAACCGAAATCCGGCGCGGCGGACGGGGAAATCGCGGGCCACCTGCACCCGGTCGCCCGCGTGGTCCGGCGCGGCAAGGGTGTGCGCCGTCCGTGTTTTGCCAGCGACGGCAAGCGGTTGCTGATGCCGGCTTTCGGCTCGACAACGGGCGGGCTCGAATTGCGGCACCCTGCCATGCGCGGGCTGTTCGACCGCAAGGCGCTGGTGGCCCACCTGATCGGCAAGGACCGGCTCTACTCCGTCGCCTTCGGCCGGATGAACGGCTGAGCCCGGGAAACCCGGCCAACGCACGGCCGGGGCCGGATTTCATGCAAGCAGCACGAGACCGATCGAGACAATCACGATGGCGCTGATTGTCAGGCGCAGCCGGCCGAACCAGGCCGGCAGCAGCCCGTTGCCCGCACTTTTCCAATCCCAGGCGGCCTGCATTGCAAAACAGGTCAAGAGCAGGAGCAGCGACCAGGGCCGGTCGATCAGCAATGCCAGCCAAGCGGCCAGCGACGGCGCAACGCTCAGGATCATCTGCTCGGCGGCGCGCGCCGGTTCGGCAAGCGTCAGGGCGCGCCCCCAACGAACCCCGCCCATGAACGACAGGATAACGGCGCCATAACCCAGAAAGGCTGGCTCCCCTCCCAGATGCGCGGCGGCGAATGCCGGCGAAACGACCGCGGCGATCGCCATAGCCAGAAACGGCAATGCTCCCAGTCCCGCCAGAAACCAGGCGGTGGCGGTCAAGTTGGATTGATTCCGGTGTGCGCTCATGCCGGTCCCCGCTCCGATCCGCTGATGATCAATCCTTGCGGAAGATAACGCTGCCCAGCCATCCGGTCAGGGTGGCAAGAAGCACCGCCAGAACACCGTACGCCAGCGAATAAACATGGGCGAAATTGTAGATGAACTGCTCCAGGCCGGTCTTGACCACCCGGAGCGGGATCACCTTTTCCATGACGAACTGGTTGTTCTTGTAAAGAACCGCGCGGACCTTGTGCTGGCCGACCGGAATATTGGCCGGAAGGCGGACGGTGGCGCGGAACAGCGCCTTTGAGATGAACTGGACACCGGTCGGATCGCGCTGGTACAGGCCGCCGGCCTGCTTGATGCGCCGCAAAGCCTCGCGAAACTCGGTCAGCCGGGAACCGTCGCCGACGCCGCCGGTGGGTACAAGCCGAATGTTGTCGATGCCGATATCGCGCGAGGCGAGTTCCATCAGATTGGCGATATCGGGCAGCGGCCGGGTGCTCGACATCGAGTAGGACGCCGGAATCGGCTCAAAGCGGATCGAATGCCGGTTGATCCAGATCCCTGCGACGCGCTCCTTGCGCCGCACCGTCGAAGTCTTGCGCGGCCCCTCGAGGGCAACAACCACATCATAGGCGAACGTGGCGAGCAGCAATTCGTCGGCACCGTCAATCGCACCGAAGACGGTGATGTCGGCGCCGGAGAAATCCGAGGTGATGGCGATCTCGTTGGTGGAGATTCCGATGTCGATCCGTTCGGAAAACTTGTCATTGATCGTCACGGTCGGGTCGGCGAGCTGAGCCACGGCGGGAAGGCTCGCAAGTACAGACACAACAAACAGCAGGACCGCGCAGCGCATCAGAAGCCGAAACTCCCGCTGACCACGGAGTAGATTTCATCGGGCGGCAACACCAGGTCGAACCCGAGACGAATGCCAACGCCCAGAACCAGCAGCGCAAGGCCGGCGCGCAACTGTTCGCCGCGCATCTTCTGACCGACGCGGACACCATATTGCGCACCGATCACGCCGGCGATCATCAACAGCCATGCCAGGACGATATCGACCGTGAAATTGGTCGCCGCCTGCACAACCGTCGTGAAGGCCGTGACGAAAATGATCTGGAAAAGCGATGTTCCGATCACGACACTGGTCGGGATGCGCAAGAGATAGATCATCGCCGGGACCATGATGAAGCCGCCGCCGACCCCCATCACGGAGGTGAGAACGCCAATGGCAAAACCGAGCATGATGACCGGGATGACACTGAGATAGAGCTTGGAGCGCTTGAAGCGCATCTTGAACGGCAGACGATGCACCCAGTTGTGCTGGCCGGGCTTGCGCAACGACACCGGCTTGTTCATGGCGGCACGGCGAAGCGAAATGATGCTCTCCCAGAGCATCAGTCCACCGACGGATCCAAGAAACACGACGTAAAGCAGCGAGATGATCAGATCCAGCTGGCCAAGACGGCGCAGCATGGAGAATATCTGTATGCCGACCGTCGCGCCGGCCAGACCGCCGACCAGCAGCACAAG
>JAHJUC010000203.1 GCA_018829385.1 Alphaproteobacteria bacterium | reverse complement strand
TGCCGTTGACCAGGGTGCCGATCAGCGCCGACCAGAGCACGATGCTGGCCCGCGAGCGGGCGGCGAAGAAGGTTCTCAGCGCCATCATCATCAGCGCCGGGAACATGCCCCATTGCGCGATGCGGATGTAGTCGCTGGCCAGCGCCGCCAGTTCGGGTTTCTGCCCGAGCGCGATCAGCGCCGGCTCCAGCAGCCACAGGAACGGCATCACCACAACCGCGTAGATGAGCAGGATCCACATCCCCATCCTGACCGAGCGGCGCACATGGGTGGGATCGTTGCGACCCTCGGCCTGCGCCGCCAGCGGCAGGATCGCGTTGGCGAAGCCGGCGCCGAAAATATAGACGATGAAGAAGGCCTGCGAGCCGAGCACCGTGGCCGCCAGTTCCTCGGTGCCGTACCAGCCGAGCATGACCACATCGGTGGTGGCGATTGCGATCTGGGCGATCTGGGTGCCGACCAGCGGCAGGCCGAGCGCCAGCGTCGCCCAGACATGGGCGCCCCAGCGCTGTTCCTTCCGCATGTCTACGGATGAGTCGGTCATCAAAAACTCCGAAAATCAAAGAACTGCTTATGGTCGGCGGATGCCGTCTTGGCAAGCAGCGACGGGGCGAATGCCCAACCCGACAAGACCCCCGGGCGGGGGCCACGACCTGCCGGCGGGCCAGGGCGCACCGGTGCGCGGCTTGGCGCGATCGAACTCAGCGCTTCTCAAGCAAGCCTTTCGCTTTCATAATGATTTCATGCAAACCATCGACCTCCCTGCCCTGCTTGACGTCGTCCTGACCTTCTTCATGTCGGCGAAAGCCTATTTCGGCCTGCCGTGGACCTACTATCAAATCGGCATCATCGCCGCCTGCTACCTGGCCGGATGGCTGCTGTCGCGCAGGGTCGAGCCGTGGCTCGAAAGCTGGGCGCGCACGATCAAGGGCAAGCCCGGATTGCTGCGTCTTCTCATTGCCGTGATGCGG
The DNA here is from genome assembly GCA_018829385.1 of Alphaproteobacteria bacterium. GTDB lineage: Bacteria > Pseudomonadota > Alphaproteobacteria > Rhizobiales > Rhizobiaceae > Hoeflea. The sequence goes on along the minus strand of JAHJUC010000203.1, from coordinate 3,797 downwards.
CGGACCAACTGGATCTTGTTCCTTCTTTTCCTCGCCATTGCGCGGCTGATCACGCTTGAGCTGACCTGGCCGTCACGGACCTATCTGATGGCACTGGCGCTGGCGCTCGGATCGGCATGGCTGGCGATATCGGTCTCGAGCCGCATCATCCAGAACCGGACCATAGCCCGGCTCGTCGCCCTTGCCATATTCGTCTATGTGGCGCTCGGTATCCTCGACCTGCGGACCGAAACGGCGGCCTTTCTCGATCAGATAGCGCTGCAGCTCGGCGATTTGCGGATCTCCGCGCTTTTTGTCCTGCAAACCGTGATGATCACCGCCGGCTTCCTCTGGGTCGCCAACGTGCTGGGCAACTTCTTCGACAGCCGCATCAACCAGTTCGAAGATCTTTCGCCCTCCTTCAGGGTTCTTGCCGGCAAGGTGGTCAAGATCGCCCTGATCATCATTGCCGGCATGATGGCGCTGTCCTCGACCGGCATCGACCTGACCGCGCTGACCGTCTTTTCCGGCGCCGTAGGTGTCGGTCTCGGCTTCGGTTTGCAGAAGGTGGTGTCCAACTTCATCTCCGGCGTCATCATCCTGGTCGACCGCTCGATCAAGCCCGGCGACACGATCGCGCTCGGCGACACCTTTGGCTGGATCCGGGAACTGCGCGCCCGCTTCGTGTCGGTGATCACCCGCGACGGCCGCGAATACCTGATACCGAACGAGGATTTCATCACCCAGCAGGTGGTCAACTGGTCGTTCTCCGACAAGCTGGTGCGGCTCGATGTCGATTTCGGCGTGTCCTACGACAGCGATCCGCACGAGGTGACACGACTCGCGATCAGCGCCGCCTCCTCGGTCGGCCGGGTGCTGATGTCGCCGCCGCCGGTGTGCTGGATGACCCAGTTCGGCGCCTCGTCGCTGGATTTCAAGCTTCGCTTCTGGATCAGCGACCCGCAGGCCGGACTGACCAACGTGCGCGGCAAGGTGCTGATCGCGCTGTGGGACATCTTCAAGGAAAACGGCGTCAACATTCCCTTCCCGCACCGCGAGATCATCATGCGCACGCCTGTGGAAGTGGTCCGCCGCGATGCGCCCGAGGCGGAGTGAGGGCGAAAGCGGTTCCGCGCCGCCCTGAAGTCGGGCAGCATGACACCGGACCGTCCATTGCCTCCGGCACAAAAAACCGGGGACACTGAGGTCCCCGGCAAGGTGGTGAAAACACGACGATGCGCGGAAGGTCAGAACTCCGACCATTCCTGTTCGGCGGCAGCGGAGCCGCCGGACGAGAACGCCTGCCTGACCTTGCTGACCATCTTGTGGGCCGGGGAAGGCCGCGCGACGGAAGCATTGGCCGCAGCCACCGGACCGGCAGCCCTGTGGCCGGCAGAGGCTGGCACGCGCGCATGCGCGGCGCCTGTATCCGCAAGCCGGAACCTCTGCACCAGCGATGTCAGCCTGTTCGCTTCATCGGAAAGCCGGTGCGTGACGGCAGTGGTCTCCTCCACCATGGCGGCATTCTGCTGCGTCACCTGATCCATCTGGCTGACCGCCGTGCTGACTTCCTGCAGGCCGCTGGATTGTTCCTTCGCCGCCGTCGCGATCGAATGGATGTGCTCGTTGATTTCGGTGACGAGACCGGCGATGGTAGCCAGCGAAGTGCCGGTCGCCTTGACCAGATCGACACCGCTGTCGACAGCCTCCGACGACTTGCCGATCAGCGTCTTGATCTCCTTGGCCGCCGTGGCGGAGCGCTGTGCCAGCTCCCTGACTTCCTGGGCGACAACGGCAAATCCCTTTCCGGCTTCACCGGCGCGGGCCGCTTCCACCCCGGCGTTGAGCGCCAGGAGGTTGGTCTGGAAGGCGATCTCGTCGATCACGCCGATGATCTTGGAGATTTCTTCCGACGCGCCCTTGATGTTGCCCATCGCTTGCACCGCGTCCGCGACAACGCGGGTGGACGTGTCGCTCGCGCTCTTGGCTTCCATCACCTTCTGGTTTGCGTCCTGCGAACGGCTGGCGGAACTGGCAACCGTGGAGTTGATTTCCTCGAGCGCCGCCGAGCTTTCCTCGAGCGAGGCCGCCTGCCGTTCGGTCCGCTTCGACAGGTCGTCGACCGCGCTGCGCATTTCCTGTGAATGGGCCAGGATGCTGTCGGTGTTCCCCCTGATCTCGGTAAGCGTCTCGCTGAGCTTTTCGACGGAACTGTTGAACGAGGTCCTGAGGCTGTCGAGTTCGCCGACGAAGGGCTGGGAGATATGCGTCGTCAGATCGCCGTCGGCCAGCTTGCCGAGCGCATCGTCGAGCGCGCCGATGGCGGTTTCCAGATTACGCTTGCGCTCCGCGTCCTGGCGCGCCTGCTCTTCGTGGCGCTGGCGCTCCGCGGCGTCGCGTGCATTGGCCTCTTCCTGTTCCCGGCGGGCCTTCTCGACCGCAAGCGCCTGGCAGGCATCGAAAGCGACGGCGATACCGCCGATCTCGTCCTTGCGGTCACGGCCCTCGATGACGACGCCGGTCTCGCCGCGCGCCAGCGCCTGCAGCGCCGAGACGGTCGCCGCCAGCGGCTTGCCGACCGATCGCGCCACCAGGACGGCGACGACGCCGATGATCAGCATGGCGACGCCGGTCACAAGAACCACCAGCTTGCCGATACTGGCCTTGGCGGTGGCGAGTTCCGCAGCGGTGGCATCGCGGCGCTCGGACAGGAAGGAACGGATTTCGGCGAGCACCGGCTCGATTTCCGCATAGTTCGCGGAAAGTTGCGACCGCAATTCGCGCTCTTCAATCGTCGAGGATGCAAATTGCAGGAAATCGGCCTGGTAGCTGTCGATCAGCGAAAACACTTCATCGCGTTTGCCGGCGGAACCGAACATCGATGCCGGAAACTGCTTGAATTCCGCCACGCGGTCGTTGAGGCGGCCGACATATTTCTCGTCGACGCGCATGATGAAATCTTTTTCATGACGCCGCATCATCAGCATTTTCACATTGAGATCCGGCTGTTCCAGCGTCTCCAGCACGGTTTCGGCTTCCTTTACGGCATCGCGCAGCGATCCCTGCAGTCCGCTTTCCTCGTCAAGACCGAGGATGCGGACCTTCTCGGCCAGTTCGTTGAACGTGGCAGCGTAACGCTTGAAACCCTCATCGAGCGCCGCAACCTGCTTGTCGAGTTGGCCGGGGAAGCCCTGTGACGCGAGGCTTTGCAACCGCTGGATCTGCGCCTCGGCCGCCGAGGAGACTTCGCCATGCCGGCTGACGTCGGTCTCGCGCTTGCGCAGAAGGAAATCCTTCTCCGCCCGCCGCGCCTGCAGCAGCGACATCTCCAGGTCCTGGTCGAGGATATAGAGTTCCTGGATCCTCTCGAGGTCGGCGCGGTAGTCCTGCTCGACCCTTTCGCCAAAATAGAAAATCGACCCGACGAGCAGCATGCCGAGAATGGCAAGCGGGGCCAGAAGAAAAATGCGGGTTCTGAGTGTCATGGGCAGCCTGCCTGGGATCTGGAGCTGGGAACCGTTCATCGACCCCGAAAACAGGCTTCATGCCATTGCCGGACGCGGGCAGTTGGAGCCCGCCGACCGTTCGATCGAATCTCACGGGGCTTCCCAACGAATAGTTAAGCAGGACCTAAAACAATTACCGGTTACAATTCGTACTCGTGATTTCACACCGGGTTGTTGAAAGTGTCGCAGGCTTCCAGCCGGCCCGACTCGAAGCCGCGGGCGAACCACTCCTTGCGCTGCGCCGAGGTGCCGTGGTTGAAGCTCTCGGGCACCACATAGCCTTGCGTGCGGCGCTGCAGCGTGTCGTCGCCG
>JAHJUC010000202.1 GCA_018829385.1 Alphaproteobacteria bacterium | reverse complement strand
CGGTCCTTCGGCAGCGCCTGTTCCAGCCGCTCAAGCGAATGCACATAGTTGACGCATCCCTCGGCGGCCTTGCCGGTGCCTGCCGGGTGGGCGGTCAGCACCTCGATGTCGAGTTCCTTGGTAAATCCGCTTGCCGGGATCTCGGCCTCGTCGAGCCAGTAAACGATGGTCTCGGCGGTCAGGCCGGCATCGGCGAGGAGGGCGGCGTCCGGATGAAGCCCGCCGCCGATGGCGGTCGGCTCGATGTCCACCTGCACGATCCGCTTGCCCTTCATCAGCTTGCCGCGGTCGGTGGTGAAATCGTGCAGCCCTGTGCCGAAGCAGACGATGCAGTCGGCTTGCGCGATCAGGTCGTAGGCGGCGGGCGTCGACAGCGTGCCGAAGATGTCGATGTTGTAGGGATGGCCGTTGAACAGCCCCTTGGCTTTCAGCGTCGTGGCCAGCGGCGCCTCCAGCCGGTCGGCGAGCCGGATCAGCTCTTCGCGCGCCGTCACCGCGCCGGCCCCGGCCAGGATCAGCGGCCGGCGGGCCGAGGCGATCATGCCGATGGCCTGGTCGAGAATGTTGCCCTCGGCCACGCCGCCCGGCGCGGTGAAGACGTCGAGCACCTCGGCCTTGTGGTTGACCTCCTGCCACATGAAGTCGGCGGGCATGTTGAGAACGATAGGGCGCCGTTCGACCTGGGCCCGGTAGAAGGCGCGCGCAACATCCATGCCGACGGTGTCGGGCGCGCGCACCTGCTCGAACCCCGCGCCGGTCGCCTTGACCAGTTCGCGCTGGTCGATGCTCTGCAGGTGGCGCGGGTTGCTCACCGGCGTGTCCCCGGCCATGAGCACCATGGGTATATGGCCCCGCGCGCCTTCGGTCAGCGCCGTGACGCAATTGGTCAGCGCCGGGCCGTGGGTGACCGTGGCAACGCCGACCTTGCCCGCCACATGCGCATAGGCCAGCGCCATCAGCACCGAGCTGCCCTCGTGCGCGGCGGGCACGAACCGGCCGCCGCAGTCGCGGACGAAACTGTCGACCATGAACAGGTTGGCGTCGCCCATCAGCCCGAACATTGTCTCCACCCCGTGGTCCGAGGCCGCGCGGGCGATGGATTGATAGACGTGCATCTTGCTGTTCATCGGTGGGCTCTCCTGTGTCGACGGCATAGGTGATAACCCAAAACCCATGCGCAGAACGCGCAATCTTGATGCGGCTCGATGATAATATGCCGCATGAGAAGGGAAAATGACCAGAACATGCACGATTTGTGCATGTCCGGATCCGGCTCGCAAGCCTGACGCATGAGCTGGAATGGTCGGGCAGCCTGTTCGGTAGATGAGCCTGCCTGGCGAAGCGCCGGGCAGATCGTCGGGACTGCCGTTCCGTCAATCCGCCGCGAAGGCTATTCCCGACCCACGGCATTGGCGCGGTCCGGAGACTGCCGGCGCCGCATGGTTAACAAAACCTTACCGCAAATCTTAACCAAGCCTGGCGAAGCCGGCGGTTTCGGTAAAATCTTAAGCAATCCGGCAAGGACCCGGAAAGGAGTTGCGAGCATAACTGTGAGCAACCTAGGGGTTTATTGTTGCCTCCCGGGTGTTGGTTAGCACTGATGCAATTACACAAACGGGGACCCATTAGGTCCCCGTCTTTTTTTGTCGCAACATATTGAGAAGAAAGTCTCTTCAGTCCGCCAGCACCCGCTGCGGCGGGAACGAAATCGACACCAGCGTGCCTTCGCCGGGCGCCGAGACGATGTCGAACTGGGCGCGGTTGGCCTCGACCATCGCCTTGGTCAGCGGCAGTCCGAGACCGGTGCCGTCGCCGCGCTGGCGCGGGCCGGGGCCGACCTGGCCGAACGGTTTCATCGCCTGCTCAAGTTCCTTGCGGTTCATGCCGATGCCGGTGTCGCGGATGCGGATGACGACATTGCCCGAAGGCTCGTAGGAGGTCGACACCACGATCTGCCCGCCCGACGGCGTGTAGCGGATGGCGTTGGACAGAAGGTTGAGCGCGATCTGCTTGATCGAGCGCTGGTCGGCAACCACCTCCGGGACGCTCGCCGACAGGCTGGTGCGGATGATCACCCGCTGGCTGTTAGCCATCGGCTGCAGCAGCGACACGCTTTCGGCGAGATGATCGTTGAGCGAAACCGAGACGAACTCCATGCTGACCTGGCCGGCCTCGATCTTGGAGATGTCGAGCAGGTCGTTGACGATGTCGAGCACATGCTTGCCCGAATTGCCGATGTCGTGCGCATATTCGAGATAGCGCGGGCTGCCGATCGGTCCGAACCGCTCTTCCACCATCATCTCCGAAAAGCCGATGATGGCGTTGAGCGGCGTGCGGATCTCGTGGCTGACCCGGGCGAGGAAGTCGGACTTGTGCGAGTTGGCGGTTTCCGCCGCGCGCTTGGCGTTGCGCAGTTCTTCCTCGGTGCGTTTCCAGTTGGTGATATCGCGCAAGACGGCGCAATAGCCGTTCGACCCCGACAGCCGCCCGATGGTCATGAACAGCGGCAGGAAGCCGCCGGAGGCCTCGCGGCCGATCACTTCGCGGCCGTCGTTGAGCACGCTGGAGACGCCGTGCTCGGCAAGCCCTGCGACATAATCCATCACCGCGCGCTGGCTCTCATGCGCAAACAGCATGGCGAAGGGCTGGTCCCGGGTCTCTGCCTCGTCGTAGTTGAACAGCGCGCAGGCCGAGCCGTTCATCGAGCGGATCGTGCCGTCATTGTTGAGAATGACGACGCCGTCGGTGGCGGTTTCCAGGATCGAGCGCAGCTCCTGCGCCTCGATCGCCAGCGCGGTGGCCAGGTGGCTTTCTTCCCGGGCCGGCTCAGGCTCCTCCGAAGCGTCGCCCTGCAGGCCCAGAAGTTCCGGTTCGGCGACCGGGGTCGCAGCCTCGCGTGGCGACAGCGCCAGCAGCAGCGCCTGGCCGTCGCCCCAGTTGACCGAGCGCAGCCGGGCGGTGACTTCGCGCCTGCCGCCGTCGCCGCGGCGGACGAACAGCCCGCCGTCGCCGGAAGCCTCGTCCTCGCCGGGACGCTCGAGCAGGTGGTCGAGACCGCCGCGGTCGGCAAGGTCTGCAAGTGAGTCATACCCGGTCAGTTCGAAGAACTCGGCATTGCCGTGGATCAGCTCGTCGCCGGAATGCACCAGCAGCGCCGCCGGGATCGCGTCGATGATGCCGGCATCCATTCCCGCCGGCATCACCTGCCGGGCGGGAAGCGCGAATGCCGACGGCAGCGGTGCGGGTTCCCGAGCTTCCGCAGGTTCCGCCGGGGAGGGCGCATCGGTCTCGGGCGCTGTTTCCGCATCGGCTGCTGCTTCGTCATGGCCTGCGTCGCCGGCGACGGTCGTCTCTTCAGGCGTGAGCGCATCGGCTTCCGACAGTTCGGCCGGGCTTTCGGGCTGCTCCGCCTCATCCGGCGTTCCGTCGTCGCCGCGCGGAGGTTCCTGCCGCTTGCCGAAGGGCTGCGGCGGTTCCGGCTGTGATGGGGCCGTGGACTCGGTTTTCGTCTCTGCTGTGTCTGCCGATGCGTCGGCCGATGGTGCCGTCGTCTCGCTCAGCCGGGCGCCGATCTCGCGGAAGGCGGCCTGCTCTCCCGGAGACAGGCTCTCGCGCGCCGTGCGCGGCCGGTGTGCCTCGAGGCTGATGATCTTGTCGCTGTCGCGCCGCATCGGCGTTTCCACCAGCCGGATGGCCGGGCGCTCGCCGCGGAACGGATCGGTCTCGTCGATGTCGCTGTCCTCGTCACCGGTTTCGACGTCGCCGGTTTCGCCGGTCGCATCCCCGTTGGTTTCCTCCGCCTGGCGTTCTTCCTCGGTTGCCTCGTCATGAACGCCGTCCATGCGCGACAGGTCTTCGATGTCGCGCTCGAGGTTGCGCATTTCGAGGTCCGCGTCATCATCGATGGTCGACATGTCGTGGTCGATCAAGCCGGCCGGCGCGTCCTCGGGATAGTCTTCCCGCATCGCCTCGACGGCGGGCGAAACCCGGCCCGGAACCAGAGCCAGCCCCAGCGCTTCGGGATCCCGGCGGGCTTCGCCGATGCGGACGATGCCGAAACCGCGGAAGCCGTCGAAGTGCCGGTCGCGGGTGTAGGTCGGCAAGGCCGCCAGGTCGACCGGCGTCACCAGATCGGTGCCCTGGATCGGCCAAAGCACGGTCTTGCCCGACCAGGTGTCGCGGCGGTTGAGCAGGTCGGTAATGACATGATCGGGATCGAGGTTGAACACCCGCGCCAGATCCGGGAACCTGCGGCCGATGATGTCGGCCGAATGCGGGCCGACGGCGGCGGCGAATTCGGGCGACACTTCGCTGAACTCTCCGTCGCGATTGATCTTCCAGACAAAGCGCGCCGCCTTTGCCGCCGGATCGAAGCGGAACCCCGATGCCTCGGCCGCAACCTCTTCCGGCTGGTTCTCGTCTTGAGCCTCTTCCGTCCGGTCTTCGTCCCCGGCTGATGGCAGCACGGGCTCATCGGTTTCGCCGGCCGCCGTGTCTTCGGCATGCTCTTGCGCAGCAGTCTCGTGATCCCCGGCGGCCATCTCGCCGTGGTCGGCCACGAATTCCTGCTGCTCGGCACCGTCCGCGCCGGCTGCCGGCTGGTCGACAACTTCGTCGACCGATGCCGCCTCTTCGCCCGAGATTGCCTCCTGCGTGGCGTCCGCCTGCGAAAGCTCCGCGCGATCGCCTTCATCCGAAGCCGCAGCATCGGGTTCGCCGGTTTCCGCTGCATTGTCCGCGGCGTCTTCGGTCATGGCCGGCAACACCGGGGGCACTTCGAGGCCGCGCGCCTCTTCGAAGGCCTGGGGAAGCTCGGACTCCTGCTGGGCCTTGGCCAGCCGCCTGTTGAGTTCGTCGCGGATCCGCCTGGTGTCAAAGAACGTCCGGCGCGGCGGCTCCGGCGCGACCTCCGGTTCGCCGGTGGTCCCGGCTTCGGTCTCCGGTGCGCTTTCGGCGGCAACTTCTTCGGCGGTGTCGCTTGTCTCTTCAGCAGCGGTAGGCGCCTCTGTTTCGGCAGGGGCTGCAGCTTCGTCTTCTTCACCGGCTTCGGAAGAGGCTTCCGTTACCGGGGTGGCCTCAACCGGCTGGATGTCTTCGCCTGAAGCGTCCGGAACCAGGTCGCCGTCGTCGTCGTCGGCCGTCACGGCATCGTCCGCCGGAGCCGGTTCGACCGCAAACAGCAGGTGCAGCGCCGGGTCGTCCGCCAGCCGCCCGATCGCGGTCGGCATCGCGCCATTGGGCGAGTCCGTCATCCGCTTGACCAGCCGGTCGGAGGCATCCGCCACATCGGCGACCATCCGCTCGATGTCGGCGCTGGCCAGGCCGATCTCGCCGAATGTGCTCGAGGCGGCGAGCACATGGCTGTCCTTGTCGAGAACCGCGACATGGGTGCCGGTTCCCTCGAACCCGGCGATGATCTGCCTCGCCCGCGCGCCCGGCGCCAGCAGCTGGCCGGCATGGCTGCTGGTCAACAGCAGCGCCTGGGCGCCGTCGGGCAGGGTGATTTCCTCAAGCGTCGCCGGCGCCATCGTGCGCGAGAAGCCGCCCGCCGCCCGCATCATGAAATTCTGCGGCCTGCCGGTGCGTCCGAGCCCGCTGATCGCGCTCTCGATCTGCCGCCGCGTCGAGGTCTGGCCGCCAAGGCCTTCATCGAGCGCGTCATAGATATTGGAGAAGCCGAATAGCTGCGCCGCCGCGCCATTGGCCCACAGCACCTCGCCGAGGTCGCGGCTCAGCACGGCCACGGCATCGCCCTTGGCGAAATGGTCGCGGACCGAAGCGTGAACAGCAAGATCGATGAACGGATAATGGTGTGCCGGCATGGGTGGTATTCCAGTTTTGGCCTGTTTATCCCCTTCGTCAGGGGGAATTAAGGTTTTATTAATAGCTTTGCCACCGTCACGGGTCCAGCGAACCGGGCCGAAACGGCCGTCATTTGTCACGAAACGGTTAACGGATGGCGCGCTGCACAATAAATGTTGCACTGCACCATAAGCCGTGCTATATATCCCTTGAAATCGAAACGGGGCCGCAAAAGGTCCCACTGATGCTTCAAGGAGAAGTGACATGGCGACCAAGAAAACCACCACATCCGCAGAAATGTTTGAATTCCCGACCTTCGACGTCAGCAAGATGACCGACAGCTACCGCGAGATGGCCGACAAGTCGGTCAACCAGACCAAGGAAGCCTACGCAAAGGCCAAGACCGTTGCCGAAGACGCCACCAAGGCGATCGAATCGACGCTCGAAACCGCACAGGCCGGTACCGTTGAGCTCAGCCTCAAGGCAATTGACGCAGCCCGCGGCAATGTCGAGCATTCGCTCTCGCACATGGAAGCCCTGCTCGGCGTCAAGTCGGTCGCCCAGATGATCGAACTGCAGACCAGCTTCTTCCGCAAGCAGGCCGAAATGATGGCCGACCAGGCCAAGGCCATGCAGGAAGCAGCCCGCAAGGTTGCCGAAGACGTGTCGAAGCCGGCCAAGACCGTTGCCGAAAAGGCCATGAATGAAATCAAGGCTGCCTGAAGTCTTCAGGTACCGAGCTGAATTCTTCATGCTCTGAAATGAGAAAAGGCTGGACCCGGTGTCCGGCCTTTTTCGTTTGGGGGCGGTTTGCGGGCGACGCCGCCTCGACTGCTTCGGGGCGATATTTCAGCGGGTGAATTTGCGAAAACCGGCCTGAAACCTCTTGCAAAAACCACCTGCTGCCAGTATGTGAGCGGCAACAAAGCGGCACGGACATGGTCCCTGTCAGCTGGCGTGCGGTTGTAGCTCAGTTGGTTAGAGCGCCGGATTGTGGATCCGGAGGTCGGTGGTTCGAGCCCACCCAATCGTACCATTTTCTTTCCCGGCAAAATCTGCAGGAACCGCGCATCGCACATGGCCTGCGGGGCAGGGCGAGCGAACGCTGCGGCCGTTCCCTGCAGCGGCTCAGAATGCCTTGAAGGTCAGGATCGTGTGGGTCCGCTCCACCCCCGGAACGGTGTGGAGGTTGTCGGCGACGAACCGGCCGATATCGACATCGTCCTCGATATAGAATTTCGCCATCAGGTCGAACTGGCCGCTGACCGAGTAGATTTCGGATGCTATCTCGCGATTGGCAATCTCATCGGCCACGGAGTAGGCCTGGCCGAGCTTGCACTGGAACTCCACGAAAAAACACTGCATCGCCGGTCTCCTTCTGTCCTTGACGGATGATATCGGTTCCACCTTGGAACCATGCCCGGGCCCGGCGCGCAAGAGACAATTGCGGCCAATTTATTTTAAGCTTAAAAAAAGTACTGGAATTCTTCGGATCGGCTGGTAAGGTCGCGGACAATGGCGACGATCCGAGCGCCAGGCGGAGCCTTCGTGCGCCGCAAGCCGCTCGGATGCTCGAAAACGACGCGTGTATGTGGTGTCTGGCGAAAATCCCTGGACCATCACATGCATTGATCGCCTGAAGGGGATAAAGTTGCTGCGACCGGACCGCGACAAGGCCGGCGCTGCATAAAACAGAGAGAGGAAAACCAATGAAGAAGACAGTCTTGAGTCTGGCGACCGCCGCGTCGCTTCTGGCCGGCGTTTCGTTTGCCGCCGCCGAGCCGGTCAAGGTCGGCATGATCACCACCCTGTCGGGTGGCGGCGCCTCGCTCGGCATCGACGTGCGCGACGGTTTCGAGCTGGCGCTGAAGCAGTCGGGACGCACCGACATCGAACTGATCGTCGAGGATGACGCCCAGAAGCCGGACCTCGCCGTGCAGCTGGCCGACAAGCTGATCCAGTCCGACAAGGTCGACATCATGACCGGCATCATCTGGTCCAACCTGGCGATGGCCGTGGTTCCGGGCGCGGTTGCCCAGGGCAAGATCTATCTGTCGCCGAATGCCGGCCCCTCGGCGCTTGCCGGCGCAGGCTGCAACGAGAACTATTTCAACGTCGCCTGGCAGAACGACAACCTGCATGAAGGCATGGGCGCCTACGCCACCACCGCGGGCTTCAAGAAGAGCTTCATCCTGGCCCCGAACTACCCGGCCGGCAAGGATGCGCTGACCGGCTTCAAGCGCTTCTTCAAGGGCGAGGTGGTCAAGGAGATTTACACCCAGCTCGGCCAGACCGACTACGCCGCCGAGATCGCCGAGATCCGCGCTTCGGGCGCCGACAGCGTCTTCTTCTTCCTGCCCGGCGGCATGGGCATCGCCTTCATGAAGCAATATGCCGGCGCCGGCGTTGAAGTGCCGCTGCTCGGCCCTGCCTTCTCCTTCGACCAGAACATTCTTCAGGCCGTCGGTGACGCGGCACTCGGCGTCAAGAACACCTCGCAATGGTCCAAGGACATCGACAACGAGACCAACAAGGCCTTCGTCGAATCCTACCAGGCAGCCTATGGCCGTCTGCCCTCGCTCTATTCCAGCCAGGGCTTCGACACCGCCAACCTGCTGATCTCGGCCATGGATGCGGCCTCGATCTCCGACAAGGATGCGTTCCGCGCAGCCCTGAAGGCCGCCAACTTCAAGTCGACCCGCGGTGATTTCAAGTTCGGTGCGAACAATCACCCGATCCAGGACATCTATGTCCGCGAAGTGGTCAAGGAAGGCGACGTCTTCACCAACAAGCTCATCGGCGTGGCGCTTGAAGACCACGCCGACGCCTACGCGGCCGATTGCAAGATGTGATCGTCAATCGTCCTTGCCGGGCGGACCTCGCATGGTCCGCCCGGTTTGTTTCCGACAGCGCCGCGGATCCGGTTGGATGCGCAAGGTCCGCTGTTGCCTGTTGAACCAATGCATGTGCGCACTCGCTCGAATGGAGCGATTTGACCGCGGCATGCATTATCACTGGTGCGAGCCCGGTAGACGATGACCGTTGCCCTTTTTCTCGAGCAGATCCTCAACGGCCTGCAACTCGGCGTCATGCTGTTCCTGATGGCGGCCGGCCTCACTCTGATCTTCGGGGTCATGGGGCTTATCAATCTGGCCCATGGCTCGCTGTTCATGGTCGGCGGCTTCGTCTGCGCGGCGGTCGCCGCCTGGACCGGGTCGTTCTGGATCGGCCTGATCGCCAGCCTGGCAGCTGCCGCGGCGCTGGGCGCGCTGGTCGAGATCACCGTCATCCGCAGGCTCTATGACCGCGATCATCTCGACCAGGTGCTGGCGACCTTTGCGCTGGTGCTGATGTTTTCGGAAGGCGTCCGCTTCGTCTTCGGCTCCTTCCCGCTCTATCTCGACCCGCCCGCTTTCCTCTCGGGCCCGGTGACGCTGCCCGGCGGCCTGCCCTATCCGGCCTACCGGCTGGCGATCATCATCGCCGGCCTTGCGGTCGCCGCCGGTCTTGGCCTGCTGATCAGCCGCACGCGGCTCGGCATGCAGATCCGCGCCGGCGAGGCCGACCGCGAGATGATTGCTGCCCTTGGCGTCGATATCCGCTTTCTCTACACCGTCGTCTTTGCCCTTGGCGCAGCACTTGCCGGATTTGCCGGCGCGCTGATCGGCGCCATCCAGTCGGTGCAGATCGGCATGGGCGAACCGGTGCTCATTTTAGCCTTCGTCGTCATCGTCATCGGCGGCATCGGCTCGATCCGCGGCGCGCTGGTCGCGGCCCTGATCGTCGGCCTCGTCGATACGCTCGGCCGCTTCCTGCTGCCGACATTGCTGGCCAACGTCATGGAAGCCTCCGCTGCCCGCGGCGTCGGCTCGGCGCTCGCCTCGATGCTGATCTATCTGCTGATGGCCGTCGTTCTGGTGTTCAAGCCAAAGGGGTTGTTTCCTGCCAATGCCTGAGTTTGTCACCGAACATCGTCTCAACATCCTGCTGGCGCTGATCCTGCTCGGCGGGCCGCTGGTCGCCCATTACGCCGACGAGCCGTTCCTCGTCACGCT
>JAHJUC010000201.1 GCA_018829385.1 Alphaproteobacteria bacterium | reverse complement strand
CGCAAGCCGCCGCTGATCGCCGGCCTGGCGCTGTTTGCCGCGGGCTCGGTCGGCTGCGCGCTGGCGCCCGACATGAACTGGCTGGTCGCCGCCCGCGTGGTCCAGGCATTGGGCGGGGCGGCGGCGATGGTGATCCCGCGCGCCATCATCCGCGACATGCACACCGGCCCCCAGGCCACCCGGCTGATGGCGCTGGTCATGCTGATCATCTCGGTCTCGCCGATGCTTGCGCCGCTCGCCGGCTCCGGCATCATCGCGCTGTCCGGCTGGCGGGCGATCTTCGCGACGCTGGCCGTGGCCGCGGGGCTCAGCATTGCCGTCACCCTGTTGCTGCAGCCCGAAACACTCAAACCCGAGCACCGGGTTCCGGTGCGTCTGTCGGCGCTGCTGTCGGGCACGGCGACGCTGCTGCGCGATCCGGTGTTCATGGGGCTGACATTCGTCGGCGGCTTCGGCATGGCGAGCTTCTTCGTCTTCCTCGCCTCGGCCTCCTTCGTCTACACCGGCCATTATGGGCTCTCGCCCACCGGCTTCAGCCTGGCCTTCGCCGCCAACGCGGCGGGCTTCTTCGCCGCATCGCAAGCTGCGGCCAGCCTGGGCGAGAGGTTCGGGGCCGAGCGCGTGGTCAACTGGGCGGTCACCGGTTTCATGGGCTTTTCGCTCCTGCTGGTGGCGCTGGTCTGGCTCGGGATCGACCAGTTTGCCCTGCTGGTCGGCCTGCTGATCTGCGCCAATGCCTGCCTCGGGCTGGTGATCCCGACGGCCATGGTGATGGCGCTCGATGACCATGGCGACATCGCCGGCCTCGCCTCTTCGCTGGGCGGCATGCTGCAGATGCTTGCGGGCGGGGTGATGACCATGCTGGTCGGCCCGTTCTTCAACGGCACCCCGCTGCCGATGGTCGCGGCCATCGCCATTTCCGCAGTCCTTGCCTTTGCCGCCATGCGCTTCACCGCGGCCGCCCGCACAAGGCGCCCGGTGGCGCCCGCCTGATCGCCGTCGGCATCGTCATCGCCCAAGAAAAGACCCGCCGTGGCGTCAAGCCGCGCCCAAGAAAAAACCCGCCGTGGCGTAGAAGCCGCGGCGGGAAGTGAACTGCCTTGGGAAGGCAAATCCGGGAACAGGGATCCCGGAACCGGAGGCGGGGTCTTCCGGCTCGAACCAAGCGGCCGGAAGTTGCCCGCGAACTCTAGCGGCCCTGGGTGACGATCACCGGGATCAGCAGGTCACCCCAGTTGCCCTCGCCGCCATGGTGGCGGGCGGAACGAACCAGCTCCACCGACACGCCGGCATCGACGGCCTTCATGACCGAGTGGTTGAGACGGTGCAGGTCGTTGGCGAGCATGCGGATTGCTGCCTGCTGGTCTGAATCCATTGCCGAAGACTGTTCTTCTGCTCTTTCCTTGACGCGGGTCTGGGGTGCCATGTGCATTTCTCCTCTAGCGGGGTTTGTGATCGGGTCGTCTGGGTCGTCTTGTCGGGGTCCCCCACCCGCCCTTTGGCGGGTGAGGGAGTTGTTTGCTTTACTCGGCGGCCGGCTTGAACTGGTCGTGTTCGGTGGATTCGCCCATCGCGGTGGTCGAGGACTTGCCGCCGGTGATCGCCATCGAGACGGCGTCGAAGTAACCGGTGCCGACTTCGCGCTGGTGCTTGGTCGCGGTGTAGCCGTTGACCTCGGAGGCGAATTCCGCTTCCTGCAGCTCCGAATAGGCCGACATCTGGCGGTCCTTGTAGCCGCGGGCCAGTTCGAACATGCCGTGGTTGAGCTGGTGGAAACCGGCCAGCGTGATGAACTGGAACTTGTAGCCCATGGCGCCGAGCTCGCGCTGGAACTTGGCGATGGTTGCGTCGTCGAGGTGCTTTTTCCAGTTGAACGACGGCGAGCAGTTGTAGGCGAGCAGCTTGCCAGGATGCTCCTTGTGCACGCCCTCGGCGAACTTGCGGGCCTGCTCGAGGTCCGGCTTCGAGGTCTCGCACCAGATCAGGTCGCAATAAGGCGCATAGGCGACCGCGCGGGCGATGCAGGGCTCGAGGCCGTTCTTGATGTTGTAGAAGCCTTCGACGGTGCGGCCGGCGTCGTAGTCGACGAACGGACGGTCGCGCTCGTCAATGTCGGAGGTGAGAAGCTTGGCGGCCTCGGCGTCGGTACGGGCGATGACCAGCGTCGGCGTGCCCATCACGTCGGCGGCCAGGCGGGCTGCGTTGAGGTTGCGGATATGCGCAGCCGTCGGGATCAGGACCTTGCCGCCGAGGTGGCCGCACTTCTTTTCAGATGCCAGCTGGTCTTCATAGTGAACGCCGGCGGCGCCCGCTTCGATGAAGGCCTTCATGATCTCGAATGCATTGAGCGGTCCGCCGAAGCCGGCTTCCGCGTCGGCGACGATCGGTGCGAACCAGGTGTCGACCGACAGGCCCTTGCCTTCAGAGGTCTCGATCTGGTCGGCGCGCTGCAGCGTCTTGTTGATGCGCTTGGCCAGTTCCGGCGCGGCGTTGGCCGGATACAGCGACTGGTCGGGATACATCGACGAGGCGGTGTTGGAATCGGCGGCAACCTGCCAGCCGGAAAGGTAGATCGCCTTCAGCCCTGCGCGAACCTGCTGCATGGCCTGGTTGCCGGTCATGGCGCCCAGCGCGTTGACGAAGTCTTCCTCGTGGATCAGCTTCCATAGCCGGTTGGCGCCCATTTCGGCGAGGCTGTACTTGATGTTGACCGAGCCGCGAAGCTTCTGCACGTCTGCCGGGCTGTAGGGACGTTCGATGCCGTCGTAGCGGCCTTCGGGTGCGGTTGGAACGAGATTGTAAAAATCAGTCATGACGTCTCTCCGGTCAAGCTATGTTGCAGTCCAGCGAACCAGCTTGGGAGCCCTTTGTTCGCCTTCGATGTGACTGGATTTACATTGCGCTGCACACGAAGCCGAGAAAATTCAGCAAATACGGTCGATAAATCAGGTCAAGCTGTCTTGTGTTTGACAAAACCAGCGTGTAAATTTGTCACAATTGTAAAAGCGCAACCGCTGCGGACTGCGACGAAAGTCTGTAAAAACCTGTAAAGATCGGGGCGATGGCTGAACAGAAGATATTTGCCGGTCCGCGCATCCGCCGCATCCGCAACGCCAAGGGCCTGACCCAGACGGCGATGGCCGAGGCGCTCGGCATTTCGCCCTCCTATCTCAACCTGATCGAGCGCAACCAGCGTCCGCTGACGGTGCAGCTGATCCTCAAGCTCTCTTCGGT
>JAHJUC010000200.1 GCA_018829385.1 Alphaproteobacteria bacterium | reverse complement strand
GCCACCGAATCCCTTGAGGCCATGGCCGCGGGCCGCCTGACATCGGTGCAACTCGTGCAATCCTGTCTGGACCGCATCGCCGAAACCGATGACAGGGTCAGGGCCTGGGCGCATCTCGATGCCGAGGCGGCGCTGGCGCAGGCGGCGGAAGCCGACCGGCGGCGCAAGGCCGGCTACGGGCTGGGTGCATTGCACGGTGTGCCCGTCGGCCTCAAGGACATCATTGACACCGCCGACATGCCGACCGAGCGCGGCACGCCGGTCTTCGCCGGACGACAGCCGGATGCGGACGCACGCGTTGTCGAATTGCTGCGCCAGGCCGGGGCGGTGATACTGGGCAAGACAGTCACGACCGAACTCGCCTTCATGCATCCCAGCGAGACCCGCAACCCGCATAATTCCGATCACAGTCCGGGCGGGTCCTCCAGCGGCTCGGCGGCGGCGGTCGGCGCAATGCAGGTGCCACTGGCGATCGGAACCCAGACCAACGGCTCGGTGATCCGGCCGGCATCCTTTTGCGGCACATTTGGGTTCAAGCCGACCCGCGGCGTCATTCCCCGGTCGGGGGTGCTTGAGACGTCCGTCACGCTTGACCAGCTCGGCGGCTTCGCCCGCAGTCTTGCCGATGTCGCGCTGCTGACGGATGCCATCTCCGGCTACGATCAGCGGGATGCCGCGAGCCTGTCCTGGCCACCGCCGCACATGGCAGCAGGCGTCGCCCAGAACGTGCCGGTCCCGCCCGATCTGGCCTGGTTCGACCTGCCTTTCAACGACCGCCTCAGCGAGGCAGCCCGCGAGGGTCTTGATACCGTGATCGAGGTGCTGGGTGAGCGGGTCCTGCGCATGACCCCGGCCGATACACTCTCCAACCTGGTCGCGGTTCAGGCGCGCATTCACGAATATGAGTTCTGCCGGCATCTGGCCGAAACTCTTGACGGGCACTGGGACCAGATCAGCGACACGCTCAAACCCATCGTCACCAGGGGCCGACAGATCGGCCAGACCGAGTACGAGGATGCGCTGGCGGTCAAAGCTTCGGCGGAAAAATTCTTTGCCGACTTCTTTCTGGAATTCGATGCGATCATCGCACCCGCGGCAGCCGGCGAAGCGCCGAGATTCGGGTCAGGCACCGGTGATCCGATATTCTGCACCCTGTGGACCCTTGCCGGGCTGCCTTGCGTGACCCTGCCCCTTTTGGTCGGCGAAACCGGCCTGCCGATCGGCGTGCAGCTGATCGGGGCGGCCGAAAAAGACGACCGGCTGTTGCGCACGGCGCGGTGGCTTCAGGACACACTTGCAGCAGAAGCCGCTGAAAACTGAAAGGACAATCCATGTCATACCCTGTCAAGGTGATTACCGGCCTCATCGGCACAGTGCTGTTCCTGATCTTCGTGGGCGAACTGTCCCGTTCGATCTCGCACGGCTTTGCCGGTTTCTGGGGCGGTTTGCCGTTCATGCTGATCGTCATCGCCGTCGGCTTGATGGCCGTCTACGATTACTGGGAGGAATGCGTCCGCAGGCCCAAAAAATGAGTGCCAAGCCAAAGCTCTGGATTACGCGCAGACTGTCGGACGCGACGCTTGAACGCGCGGCGCGCGATTACGACGCCATCATCAATTTCGATGACGGCCTGAGTTCGGACGACGACCTGGTAGCGATGAGCGCCCGGGTCGACGCCATCATTCCGTGTCATTCCGAGCGGTTTTCCGCCGATGTCGCCCAAAGGCTTGATCCGTGTCTGAAGATCATCGCCAACCATTCGGTTGGTGTGGATCATTGCGATCTGCCTGCATTGAAATCACGCGGCATCGTCGTCACCAACACGCCGGATGTCCTGTCTGATGCAACGGCCGAAATCGCCATGTTGCTGATGCTTGGCGCAGCCCGCCATGCCGTGGAGGGGGACCATCTGGTGCGGTCCGGCAAATGGGATTTCTGGAGCCCCTCCTTCATGGTCGGCAAACAGGTCACGGGCGCGCGGCTCGGCATTGTCGGGATGGGTCGCGTCGGTCAGGCATTTGCACGCAAGGCACGCGGCTTCGACATGGAAATCCACTACTACAACCGCACCCGCCTGATGCCGGAGCAAGAGCACGGCGCCATCTATCACGACACGGTCGAAAGCCTGTTGGGAATGGCGGATTTCCTGTCGCTGCACTGCCCAGCGACACCCGAAACAACCGGCCTGATGAACGCCGGGCGTCTGGCGCTGCTGCCGGCTGGCGCGGTTCTCGTCAACACCGCACGCGGAGCCCTTGTCGACGAGGCTGCCCTGCTCTCCGCCATTGAAGGCGGGCACGTTGCCGCAGCAGGCCTCGACTGCTTCGCCACCGAGCCCGG
>JAHJUC010000199.1 GCA_018829385.1 Alphaproteobacteria bacterium | reverse complement strand
TTTCACACCGGCTCGCCCTGGCTCGGCGTTCTGGCCGCCGGCTTCTCCGGCGTCTTTCTCGGCCTGATGCATGGCATCATCTGCAGCCTCAAGAAGGTCAATGACATTGCCGTCGGCATTGCCATGATGTCGTTCGGCATCGGTGTCGCCTTCTTCTTCGGCAAGCCCTACATTCAGCCCTCCGCCCCCCGGCTCGAAAGCCTGCCGCTTGGCGGCTGGTCTTCCAATTCTGCCCTTGAGCAGGCGCTCGAAATCAACCCGCTGTTCATCGTCGGCATCCTGATCGCGATTGTCATGTGGTGGGCGCTGGCCAACACCCGCATTGGGCTTGTGATCCGCATGACCGGCGATTCCGAGCCCGCCGCCCGCGCCATGGGCATCAACCCGATCAAGGTGCGGATTCTCGCGACAGCTGCAGGCGGTTTTCTCGCAGGTATCGGCGGGGCGTTCCTGTCGCTTTCCTATCCGGGAAGCTGGAACGAGGGCCTGTCATCGGGGCAGGGGCTGATGGCCGTCGCGCTGGTGATCTTCGCCCGCTGGAATCCGCTGCGCTGCATTCTCGCAGCGCTTCTGTTCGGCGCCGCCGGTGCGCTGGGCCCGGCGTTGCAATCGGTGGGCATCAGCCAAGGCTACTACTTCTTCAATGCGGCGCCCTACATCCTGACGCTTTTCATCATGATCGCCGCAACCGGACGCAACTCTGCCCGTGCCGCGCCGGGCGAACTTTCCATCGCGAAATAGGAGATGAAAGCATGAGCGCACTTGGCGGATTGAACAAGACTCCCAACGGCGTCGTCATCGGTGTCGTGCAACTGCAACTGCCCTTGATCAAGACCAAGCACGATCTGGCCCGGCAGACCGGGAAGATTGTCGCGATGGTCGGCAAGGCGCGGCGCAACATGGCGACGATGGATCTGGTGGTTTTTCCCGAGTATGCGCTGCACGGCCTGTCGATGGACACCAATCCGGAGATCATGGTGTCGATGGATGGACCCGAGGTCGCAGCCTTCAAGCAGGCCTGTATCGACAATTCGATCTGGGGCTGCTTCTCGATCATGGAATACAATCCCGGCGGCAATCCCTACAACACCGGCATCGTGATCGACGATCAAGGCGAGGTGAAGCTTTACTACCGCAAGCTCCACCCCTGGGTTCCGGTCGAGCCTTGGGAACCAGGCGATCTCGGCATTCCCGTGATTGACGGACCGAAAGGCTGCAAGCTGGCGCTCATCATCTGCCACGACGGCATGTTCCCCGAAATGGCGCGCGAATGCGCCTACAAGGGGGCGGAGATCATGCTCAGGACGGCAGGCTACACCGCGCCGATCCGCGACAGCTGGCGCTTCACCAACCTGTCCAACTCGTTCAGCAACCTGATGGTCACCGCCAATGTCTGCATGTGCGGCTCGGACGGCACCTTTGATTCCATGGGGGAGGGGATGATCGTCAATTTCGACGGCTCGGTGCTGGCGCATGGCACATCCGGCAGGGTCGACGAGATCATCACCGCCGAGGTGCGCCCCGACCTTGTGCGCGAGGCGCGCAGGCACTGGTCGGTGGAAAACAACATCTACCAGCTTGGCCACCGCGGCTACACCGCCGTGCTCGGCGGCGCGCAGGACTGTCCGTATACCTTCATGAAGGACATGGTGGCGGGCACCTACCGGCTGCCCTGGGAAGATGAAGTGGTGCACACCGACGGCACCTCCTGCGGCTTCGAGCGGCCGACCCGGCGCTACGGCGAAACCAGGCTCGGGGAGGCGGCTGAATGAACGCCGTGTCCGCTGCTCTTGCGGCCGAAGGTCCGCTCAAGGCCGATCCCTATCCATGGCCCTATGACGGCAACCTCACCGCCGCCAACACGGCCTTGATCATCATCGACATGCAGACCGATTTCTGCGGTCCGGGCGGCTATGTCGACAAGATGGGCTATGACCTTTCGCTCACCCGCGCGCCGATCGGACCGATCAGGTCGCTGCTCGAGATGGCACGCGCCAAGGGCATGCTGGTCATTCACACCCGCGAAGGCCACCGGCCCGATCTGTCGGACCTGCCGGCCAACAAGCGCTGGCGCTCGCAGCGCATCGGCGCGGGTATCGGCGATCCGGGACCATGCGGACGCATCCTCGTGCGCGGCGAACCCGGCTGGGAGATCATCAATGAACTGGCGCCCGCGCCGGGAGAACCGATCATCGACAAGCCCGGCAAGGGATCCTTCTGCGCCACCGACCTCGAAATGCTGCTGCGCGTCAGGGGCATCCGCAACATCATCCTGACCGGGATCACCACCGATGTCTGCGTCCACACCACCATGCGCGAGGCCAATGACCGCGGCTTCGAATGCCTGATGGTCGAGGATGGCTGCGGTGCGACGAAGCTGGAAAACCACCTCGCCGCCATCGACATGATCAAGATGCAGGGCGGCGTTTTCGGGGCCGTGGCATCGAGCAATAAGGTGCTCGAAGCCCTGGAGCAGATGGCATGACCGCGCTGGCTCTTCCGGAGGATCTTTCGGCGCATCCGGTGACCGGAGGCAGGGCCGGCGCGTTTTC
>JAHJUC010000198.1 GCA_018829385.1 Alphaproteobacteria bacterium | reverse complement strand
GGTGCATCGGGCATCACCTGGAAGACCCTGTCGGTGATCCAGGACATGCTGCGCGAGGGCGTGACCCCGGTGATCCCGAGCCAGGGCTCGGTCGGCGCCTCCGGAGACCTCGCGCCGCTGGCGCACATGGCTGCAGCCATGATCGGCGAGGGCGAGGCGATCTATGCCGGCAAGCGGATGCCTGCTGCAAGGGCCCTTGAAAAGGCCGGTGTCGAGCCTGCTGTGCTCGCTCCCAAGGAAGGCCTTGGGTTGATCAACGGCACCCAGTTCTCCACCGCCTGTGCGCTCACCGGCTATTTCTCCGCCATCCGCAATCTCGAGGCGAGCGTCGTTTCCTCCTGCCTGTCCACCGATGCGATCATGGGTTCGACCGCGCCGCTGGAGGAAGGCATTCACGCGTTTCGCGGTCATCGCGGCCAGATCGACATCGCCCGCGCCATGCGCTCCGTCATGGCGGGCTCGGTGATCCGCGAGAGCCATCGCGACGGCGATACCAGGGTGCAGGATCCCTACTGCATCCGCTGCCAGCCGCAGGTGGCGGGTGCGGCGCTTGACCTTCTCAGGTTTGCCGGCCGGACGCTGGAGATCGAGGCCAATGCGGTCTCCGACAACCCGCTGGTGCTGGTGGCCGAGGGCAAGATCGTCTCGGGCGGCAATTTCCACGCTGAGCCGGTGGCCTTCGCCGCCGACCAGATCGCCCTTGCCATCGCAGAGATCGGGGCCATCGCCCAGCGCCGCGTGGCGCTGATGGTTGATCCGACGCTCTCCTTCGACCTGCCGCCGTTCCTGACGCCCGCGCCCGGGCTCAATTCCGGCCTTATGATCGCCGAGGTGACGACAGCCGCATTGATGAGCGAGAACAAGCATCTCGCCAATCCCTGCTCGACCGACTCCACGCCCACTTCGGCCAACCAGGAAGACCATGTCTCCATGGCTGCCCACGGCGCGCGGCGTCTCAAGCGCATGAACGACAACCTCAACGTCATCATCGGCGTCGAGCTGATGTGCGCGGCGCAGGGCGTCGAGTTCCGCGCGCCGCTGGTGACGAGCCCGTCGCTCCAGGCAGCGCTCAAGTTGATCCGTTCCGAGATCGCTACGCTCACCGATGACCGCTTCATGGCGGGAGACATCGCCCGCGCCGCAGGCATTGTCGCCGAAGGCAGGATCCAGGCGGAATGCGCGATTGCGGACCTGCTGGAAGGGGAAGCGGCATGACCCCGGTCGAGGTCAGGCGCGGCGCAGGTCCGCTGGTCCTGGGGCTGCCGCACACCGGCACCTATGTTCCCGACGAAATCTTCGCCCGGCTGACGCCCCTGGGCCGGACGCT
Organism: Alphaproteobacteria bacterium; assembly: GCA_018829385.1. GTDB lineage: Bacteria > Pseudomonadota > Alphaproteobacteria > Rhizobiales > Rhizobiaceae > Hoeflea. Next base: position 2,274 of record JAHJUC010000198.1, on the reverse strand, counting down.
GGCCGATACCGACTGGCACATCGACCGGCTTTACGATGGCTTGCTCGACGGCGTCACTACGGTCCGGGCGAACTTTCATCGCTACGTCATTGACGCCAATCGCGATCCCTCAGGCGCGAGCCTCTATCCCGGCCAGAATACCACCGGGCTGGTGCCGATGACCGATTTCGACGGCAAGCCTCTGTGGCTGGAAGAGCCCGACGCCGCCGAGATCGAGGCGCGCCGGCTCGCCTGGCACGCGCCCTATCACGCCGCACTTGAGGCCGAGCTCGAAAGAGTGCGCGCCATCCACGGCGTCGCCATCCTCTATGACTGCCATTCGATCCGCTCGCACATACCGTTCCTGTTCGAAGGCACGCTTCCCGATTTCAACATCGGCACCAACAATGGCGCCACCTGCGCTCCCGAGATCGAGGCGACGGTGGCCGGCATCTGCGCCGGTGCGGAAGGCTATTCGAGCGTGCTGAACGGTCGCTTCAAGGGCGGCTGGACCACGCGTCATTACGGCAGGCCCGCGGAAAACATGCACGCCATCCAGATGGAGCTTGCGCAGAGCACCCACCTGGCGAGCGAGACCCTGCCTTTCGACTACGACGTCGAAAAGGCCGCGCGGCTGCGCGTTCATCTCAAGACCATTCTGAATTCAGTTGCTGACCTTGCAGCATCATTGGGAGGCCAATCATGACCAATCCGAGACACAACCAGCGCGACGTCTATCCGCCGACCGGCACCGAGATCACCGCCAAGAGCTGGCTCACCGAGGCGCCGATGCGCATGCTGATGAACAACCTGCACCCCGACGTGGCGGAAAACCCGCATGAGCTCGTGGTCTATGGCGGCATCGGCCGGGCGGCGCGCACCTGGAAGGACTTCGACATGATTGTCGACAGTCTGAAGAAGCTCAACGAGGACGAGACGCTTGTCGTGCAGTCGGGCAAGCCAGTGGCCGTGGTCCGCACCCATGTCGATGCGCCGCGCGTGCTGATCGCCAATTCGAACCTGGTGCCGCACTGGGCCAACTGGGACCATTTCAACGAGCTCGACAAGCGCGGGCTTGCTATGTACGGCCAGATGACCGCGGGCTCCTGGATCTATATCGGCACGCAGGGCATCGTCCAGGGCACGTTCGAGACCTTCGCCGAAGCCGGCCGCCAGCATTACGGCGGCGACTTGAAGGGCAAGTGGATCCTGACCGGCGGCCTTGGCGGCATGGGCGGCGCCCAGCCCCTCGCAGCCGTCATGGCCGGCGCCTGCTGCCTTGCCGTGGAATGTGACGAGACCCGCATCGATTTCCGCCTGCGCACCCGCTACGTCGACGCCAAGGCCCATTCGCTCGATGAAGCGCTCGCCATGATCGATGAGTGGACCAAGGCAGGCGAAGCCAAGTCCGTGGGCCTTCTCGGCAACGCGGCGGACGTCTTCGTCGAACTCGCCGCACGCATGAAGGCAGGCGGCCCGCGCCCCGACATAGTCACCGACCAGACGAGCGCCCATGACCCGCTGCACGGCTATCTGCCGCAGGGCTGGAGCGTGGCCGAATGGCGCGAGAAGCAGGAGAGCGATCCGAAGGCGGTGGAGAAAGCGGCCCGCGCCTCGATGAAGGCCCATGTCGCCGCCATGGTCGATTTCTGGAACGCCGGGGTGCCGACGCTCGACTATGGCAACAACATCCGCCAGGTCGCCCAGGACGAGGGCCTGGAAAACGCCTTCGCCTTTCCGGGCTTCGTCCCGGCCTATATCCGTCCGCTGTTCTGCCGCGGCATCGGCCCGTTCCGCTGGTGCGCGCTGTCGGGCGACCCGGAAGATATCTACAAGACCGACGCCAAGATGAAGGAGCTGTTCCCGGACAACGCCCATCTGCACGCCTGGCTAGACATGGCGCGCGAGCGCATTGCCTTCCAGGGCCTGCCGGCGCGCATCTGCTGGATCGGCCTCGGCGACCGCCATCGCGCCGGTCTCGCCTTCAACGAGATGGTGGCCTCGGGCGAACTCAAGGCCCCCATCGTCATTGGCCGCGATCATCTCGATTCCGGCTCCGTCGCCTCGCCCAACCGCGAGACGGAATCGATGAAGGACGGCTCGGATGCCGTCAGCGACTGGCCGCTCCTGAATGCGCTGGTCAACACCGCGTCTGGCGCCACCTGGGTCTCGATCCACCATGGCGGCGGCGTCGGCATGGGCTTTTCCCAGCATTCCGGCATGGTCGTCGTCGCCGACGGCACCGAGGCCGCGGCAAAACGGCTCGAGCGGGTGTTGTGGAACGACCCGGCCTCC
>JAHJUC010000026.1 GCA_018829385.1 Alphaproteobacteria bacterium | reverse complement strand
TGTCTACGCGACGGTTCCCTCCAACACCGACAAGACCGTGCCGGTGATCTGCTTCTGCTCGCACATGGACACCGCGCCCGACTTCACCGGCACCAACGTCAGGCCCAACATCGTGAAGAACTACCAGGGCGGCGACATCCGTTTGACCGGCGACACAAGCCGCATCATCAAGGTCAGCGAACACCCGGACCTCAAGCATCAGATCGGCCACGACATCGTCACCACCGACGGCACCACCCTGCTCGGCGCCGACGACAAGGCCGGCATCGCCGAGATCATGACCGCGGCGGCCAGTCTCATCGCCAATCCGGAAATCAGGCACGGCACGGTGAAGCTGCTGTTCACCACCGACGAGGAAATCGGCCGCGGCGCCGACAAGGTCGACATCGCCAAGCTTGGCGCCGCCTTCGCCTATACGCTGGATGGCGGCCGCGTCGGCGAGATCGACAACGAGACTTTCTCCGCCGATGGCGTCGACATCGAGATCACGGGCGTTGCCCAGCACCCGGGCACCTCCAAGGGCGTGATGGAAAACGCCATCAAGATCGCCTCCGACATCGTCGCCCGGCTGCCCAGGGATCTGGCGCCGGAGACCACCGACGGCCGCCAGGGTTTCATCCACCCCACCGACATCTCAGGCTCGATGGACGCGGCGCATCTCAGGTTCATCATCCGCGATTTCGTCAACGAGGGCCTGACCGAGAAGGAAGACCTGCTCAGATCCATCGCTGAAGACGTGATGAAAGCCTATCCCGGCTCGACCATGCGCTTCAAGGTGACCGAGCAGTACCGCAACATGAAGGAAGTCCTTGACCGCAACCCCGAGATCGTCGGCAACCTCATCGAGGCCGTCCGCCGCGTCGGCCTCGAACCGGTGACCAGCTCGATCCGCGGCGGCACCGACGGCTCCCGCCTCTCCTTCATGGGCCTGCCCTGCCCCAACATCTACACCGGCGGCCACTCCTACCACTCTCCGCTCGAATGGATCAGTGTTCACGACATGGAGAAATCGGTCGAAACGATCGTCGAACTGGTGAAGGTATGGGAGGAACGGGCCTGAGTGTGAGCTCAAGCCCGCACGAAACGAAGCAACATCACTGAGGAGAAATCCGGATGAGCGACCCGTTCAACCTTCGGCGCTTCGTCAAGGCCCAGGACCCGGTCTACAGCCGTGTCCTTGCCGAGTTGCGCCATGGCGAAAAGAGAAGTCACTGGATGTGGTTCGTTTTCCCGCAGATCCAGGGTCTCGGCTCCAGCCCGCTGGCCGAGTGCTACGCCATCTCCTCGCTTGACGAGGCCCGCGCCTATCTCGATCATCCACAGTTGGGGCCAAGGCTCATCGAGTGCTGCGAAATCCTCGAAACGATCGGGGATCGCAGCGCCGAGGAGATCTTCGGCTATCCCGACGTCGACAAGCTGCGCTCGTCGATGACGCTGTTTGACCGGGCAAGCGACGGCGAGACAATCTTCACCCGGATTCTGGACAAGTTCTACGCCGGCGAAGCCGACCCTCAAACGCTCGACAGGATCGGCCGGAACTGAGGCCTGCTCCGCCGGTATCTTCATCCGCCGCTCTGGGCGCGGTTTCGGCCCGCACGATCGCCGGGATCGGCTGCGACCCAGAGCGTCGCCGCCACCACCAGGGCGCAGAGCACGGCCTTCGACACGGTCTCCATCGTGCCCTCGATCAGCAGCGCATGGACCACGCTGCCAGCGGCGATCACCACGGCGAGCGCCGTGTGAAGCCTCCGCCACCACCGAGGACGCAACCGACGCCGCAGTGCCGCGAGCACCGCCGTGGCGAACACCGCCCACATGGCAATCACGCCCCAAGCCGAGAATGGCGTGGGCGAGGCGAAAAGCAACGCGTCGATGACATCCGGCGGGCTGGTGAGCCAAAGGCCGGCGACATGGATGATGACTGCGGTCACGAGTGCTGCGCCGGTCCAGCGATGCACCCGCCGCCCGCGCCGGCCCGCAAGCCCCGGAAGCCAGCCCAGAGCGAAGAGCGGCTGAAGCAGGAGCATCGCCATGGCGACCACGCCCGCGAGCCCGGCGATGATATAGGCCGGACCGCGCCATGCCAGCAGCGGGCTGGTCGCCGCCAACGCCAGCGGCAACAGGATCGCGAGCGCGACCAGCGCCCATGCAAGGCCGGCGCGCAGCCGGAGCTTTTCCGTGATGATCACCGATCAGGCCGGTTCGAGCACGAAATCCGCATGCAGGCTGGTGTCTCGGGCGCTGCCCATGACCGGGCGCAGGAACACCGTCCTGAAGTCGCCGCTGTCATAGGCCAGATGCCCGTGCGGCTGGCCGAAGGCCGGCACGATCTGCGGCATCTCCAGCCGGAACTCGCCGTTGGCGTCGGACAGCGTTGCGCCGTGGCTCCATGGATCACGTTCGTTGCCCTCGGTCGTGTGCGCCCAGATCTGGATACGCTGGCCCGCAAGCGGCGCGCCATCCCCGGCCCGGCGGACTGTGCCCGTCATCCAGAACCCGCCGCCGCCAATCCGCTCCACGATCGGCGCACCGGGCAGGTAATTGTTGGACCCGCCACGCATCGACGGCGTCGCCGCAACGCCTTGCGCGCGCGCAGGCAGGATCAAGCCGGGTAGCGCGGTCGCCACGAATGCACCGGTGGTGGCAAGGAGGGTACGGCGGGTGGTGAAAGCATCGGTCATATGACTTTTCCTCTCGGGCTATGGCTTGCTCGGCCGACAAGACGGCCTGATCACGTCTCGCAATCAACATAGCGCGTCGCCGCACGATCCCAAGAGGGGAGAACAAGGCACAAGATAAACCATCTTCACGGCTTCGTGAGTTCTTGATCCCAGCACTTCGGCGGCTCTGCGTTCAGAAGGCTGAGGCGTATCGCGGCCCGAAGGGGTTGCCGCTAGTGCTTGTCTTTTTGAAAGGGAAAGTGTTGCAGCCAATGCACCGTATTACCAGCCTCTTGGCTGCCAATATCTTCTTGTCGGGCGCGGCATTTGCCGCCATGACGCCCTACCGGGCAATCGTCGGGGTTGAGGCGCTTGGTCTGACCAATGCCGATTTTGGCCTGGTCATGGCGCTCAATGCGGTTGGCAGCGCACTTGCCGCCGTGACGCTCGGGTGGATATCGGACAAGGTTCGCGACCGCCGTTTGCTGCTCGTCCTGTGCGCACTAGCCGGGGCGGTGGCATTCGGCCTTGTCTGGGCTGTCAGGACGCCGCTCGTTTTCATCGTCACCTTCTGCCTGCTCATTCCCTTTGGCACCTCGCTCTTCTCGCAGAGCTTTTCCTTTTCCCGCGCATATTTCGATCGTGAGCAGTCTGGCAAAGTCGAATTCACCATGTCGCTGCTACGCAGCCTGTTCACAGTCGCCTGGATCATCGTGCCACCCATCGCCGGCTTCGTCGCGGCAAAGGGTACAGCCTTCTCTGTCTTCGCTTTTGCCGCTCTCGCACATATCGGTTGCACGCTGATGATCGGACTCTTGTGGTCGCAGCCGAATTCGCGCGTCGGCCTGCAACCGGCAACGACTACCGCCGAAACACCAGCCCATCTGCCGGCGATCCGGATCACGCACTCACATAAGATGGGAATTGCCGGCGTGACGTTGGGCCTTGCCGCGCTTCAACTCAACATGGTCGTCCTGCCGCTGATCATCATTCGCGATCTGGGCGGCGATTTTTCCCAGGTTGGCATCGTCGCCTCGGTCGCGGCAGCCATCGAGTTCCCGCTGATGATCGGCTGGGGCTATGTCGCAATGCGGATCCGCAAGGAACTCGTGCTGGCCACGGCCAGCTTCGTGTTCGCGATCTACTTCGGTCTCATGGTGATGGCAAACGGATATGTCCAGGTTCTGCTGCTCCAGGCCATCGCCGCCATCTCGATTGCGGCTCTGCTCGGTATCAATATTTCCTATCTCCAGGAATCGATACCCGGGCGCGTTGGTCTCTCGACTTCCCTCGTCGATGTCACCCGGGTCTTTTCGGTCTGGTTGGCGGCAGCCGTCTTTGCCCTCAACACCGCCGATACCTATACGCCCCTGATGGCAATTGCGGCAGGTCTCAGTCTCGCAAGCGCTATTCTGATGATGCTTGCCTGGCGGATGCAACGCGGCACCGGGTCCGCCTGAAATAAGCTATTCTACTCCGCCGCCTCAGCCCCGCCCGCATCCTCGTCCGGCGCATCCGCAGCTCCTGGCGCGGTTTCGGCCTGCAGTTCGGGAATCCCGACGATGCGCTTGCCGCTGTGATCGGCATGCACGATGATGAGGTCCTGCTCTTCGAAATAGCCGAGCAGCCGCCGGGCGCGCCGGGCGGAATGAGTGCCGTAGGCCCTTGCGATACGGGCGTCGGACGGGCACGGTTCGGCACGGATCGCGGCCACTGCCAGCATCAGGAACACGCCCTGCAGGTCTTCCGACACCTGGGCCGAGAGCCTGAGCGCCGTGGCCCAGGCCTCGCCGGCCGCGGTTTCCGCGTCCACACCCGAGCGGGCGATGGCGACGCGGCGGCGGAACTCGCCAAGCGGCATCGGCGAGCCCGAGACCCGGCGCATCCTCAGCCGCACCAGGAAATCCTGGTACAGTGCCGCATCGGTGCGGTAGCCCGAATCCGGATCGGCGAGAATTTCAGAAAGCACCGCGGAGACGCGCTCCTCGCGCTCTTCCGCCGACAGGCCGGAGCTGGCCGCCTCCCCGCCGGATCGCGCGATCGGCTGGTCCTGCAGCGGCGTGGCGCGCGACAGTTCCGCCAGGATATCAGTGGTCGGCCGCGGCGCCGGACGCGCCCGGCGGGTGAGCGGCCGGGTCAGTTCCTCCGGATCGGGGGTAAAGATCAGGTCTTCGACATCTTCCACCGTTTCGGGCATCGGCATCAGTTTCGGGCTTGAAGACCGCGCCTGCGTCTCCACCGCGCCAATGGCGATCGGCAGCGGACGGCGCGACAGTGCCGGGCCGAGGCCGACGAAATTGCCGCGCTGCAGGTCGCGGAACATCTCCGCCTGGCGCCGGTCCATGCCGAGAAGATCGGCGGCGCGGGCCATGTCGATGTCGAGAAACGTCCGGCCCATCAGGAAGTTCGAGGCTTCCGCCGCCACGTTCTTGGCCAGTTTCGCCAGCCGCTGCGTGGCGATCACACCGGCGAGTCCGCGTTTTCTGCCGCGGCACATCAGATTGGTCATAGCCCCGAGCGACATCTTGCGCGCATCTTCGCTCACATCGCCACCGACGGCGGGGGCGAACAGCTGCGCCTCGTCCACCACCACCAGCACCGGGTACCAGAACTCGTGATCGGCATCGAACATGGCGTTGAGAAACACCGCCGCTGCGCGCATCTGCTGTTCGACATCGAGCCCCTCGAGCGACAGCACGCACGACACCCGGTGCCGCCGGATGCGGCTGGCGATGCCGGCCAGCTCGCCCTCGCTGCGCTCGCCCTCGACCACCAGGTGGCCGTATTTCTCCGACAGCGTGACAAAATCGCCCTCGGGATCGATGATCACCTGCTGCACCCATTGCGCCGACTGCTCGAGCAGGCGCCTCAAGAGATGCGACTTGCCCGAGCCGGAATTGCCCTGCACCAGCAGACGGGTCGCCAGCAGCTCTTCGATGTCGAGCCTGGCCGGCTGTCCGCCCGTCAAGCTTCCCATGTCAATTCCGACCTGCACTTCTGGCTTACTCCGTAGACGCGACGCGGCATTTCAACGATTCGGCCAACACTCGGCCACCGCATTCCCTAGCAGAATTTCCCGGCCCTGCTGCCGGTGATCTCGGAAATACACAGGATTTCCACCCCCGGCGGCCGTCCTCAGGAGGCCGTCAGTCCAAACCCATGCATCAATCTGAGCGCGCTGTAATCCGGATTGCCCGAGGTGAACTCCACCGTGTCGCGCGCGTTGGGCAGCGCGTGGCCGCCCGGCAAGGTTTCCACCATCGCCAGCGCGCGGCGGGCAATCGCTTCCGCCGGGTCGATCCAGTCCACCGGCCAGGGCGCCAGCTTGCGCATACGGTTGACCAGGAACGGAAAATGCGTGCAGGCGAGCACCACGATGTCGGTCTTGCGTCCGTCCTTCGTAACGAAGCACGGCTCGATCTCGGCCTTCACCGCCGCCTCGTCGACAAAGCCCTTTCGCATGTAGGTCTCGGCCAGCTCGGCAAGATTTTCCGATCCCACCAGCCGCACATGAACCTTGTCGGCATAATCGCGGATCAGGTCGCGGGTGTATTGCCGCTTCACCGTGCCCGGCGTCGCCAGCACCGAGACCAGGCCC
>JAHJUC010000197.1 GCA_018829385.1 Alphaproteobacteria bacterium | reverse complement strand
GAGGAAGTGCCGTTCTTCGCCTCGGCCTTTCCGCACCGCTTCACCGACGCCTCGGTCGCCTCCACCACCCTGATGAACGCCATCTCCTTCATCAATCTCAATTCGGTGCGCGCTTTTGAGAAAGAGATCGGGCGCAAGGTCGATGCAAGGCGGTTCCGCGGCAACATCGTCTTCGAAGGCTGGCCGGCCTTCAGCGAACTCGATCTCGTCGGCCGTCATTTCCGGGTGGGGGAGGTGCGCTTCAACATCTTGCACCGGACCCAGCGCTGCCTTGCCACCGAGGTCAATCCGGAGACGGCGGAACGCGACATGAAGCTGCCCAATCTGCTCAAGAAGGCCTACGGCCATTTCGACATGGGCGTCTATGCCGAGGTTCTCAACGATGGCGTGATCTCGGTCGGCGATCCGGTCGAACTGTTGGACGCCTAGGCTTCGCAGTTAACGGCGAGCATATCGAAAACCGTTCAGGATCAACGGGTTGATCGCTTCTGGTGAATCGCGTTGAAAGCTGCTTGAATCAATCTTTCAACGCGACATGCATGGTTCGGCCTCAGCCGGTCTTGCGGGAGCCGGATAGCCGGTGACGGATATCGCGCGGCGAGATCCGCCGGTCTCTGTCCTGGCGCACCGGCTTGCCGTCGGCGAGCGCCGGCACGTGGGCTGCGGCGCCATTGGTGTAGCTGTCGGCGCGCTGCCAGGCCTGAAGCCGTGCGGTGCAGCTGTCGCGGTCGAGCTCCTCGATCAGGTCGGTGGCTAGCGTGTGCCGGGCTGACGGCCTGGCCAGGTGCGGAAAGAAACTCTCGAGCGCCGACTTGATGGTACTTTCTGGCGCGCCCAGGCCGATCAGGGCGGTAGCCAACTGGCGGCCCGACAGGTCCATCATGATGCGTTCGGCGAGCGCGTAGCTCGCGCCCATGGCGTCGGCCAGCGCAGTAGCGAACCATGTCTCCTGATCGGTGGCCGCATGACGGGCAAGCTGCGCCAGCCGCACGTCGCCGACCCGGCGTCGTGCCGCGGCCATTGCGCTGTCGGTGGCAGTCCTGGCGACGGCAGGCGCGGCCTTGTGCGCGAGCGCGTCGCTTGCCAGCGGCTTGCGCGTGCTTGTCGGGCGGTTGAGCGGCGATTTCGGTGTCGGGCTTGCCGCCACCATCGCCTTGAGTTGCGCCCGGAGCCGTTCGCTCGGATCAAGCGGCGGCGCGTCGACCGTCGGCCTGGTGATCGCCGCCGGAGCGGAGGCAGGAATGGGGGCAGATGTCGCCGCCGGATCGGGGATCAGCCCGCGCAGCACCAGAAGCCCGTCGACCGAGGGATCCTTCAGCTGCTGCAGCTTGGCGATTGCCTGCGGCGAGAGGTCCGAGCGCCTGGCCGCCGCGCGGGCATGCGGGGCGCCATGGCGCATCACCGCCCGGGTCAGGGCGTTCTCGTTGATGAGCGGGTAATGCGCGATGAAGGGGGCGGCGATCGCGATCGGCTCGTTGATCAGCATCTCCGCCACGTCCTCGGGAACCCGTGACAGCCGCGACAGCGTCGCCGACGCGGTGCGGCGGGTTTCCTGGCTGGCGGTTCTGTAGAGCGGGATGAAGAGGCGGGAAAACCGGGCCAGGTCCTGGCGCGTCGGATGATCGAGGCATTCAAGGCCGCTGATGGCGGCCATCAGCACCGCATCCTTGCGGCGGGCGCCATCTGGCCGTTCGAGATCACGGAAACTGTCTGACACGGGCACACCTTACTCAAACGCTACTGGGTACTTGCATCAACTTATCCCGAAACCGTTAGCGAGCTGTTAACCAAGTGACCATTAGAAAAATATTGATAAGGATAAGAATGTCGAGCGTAATTCCTGTTCCACCGAGTTGGAGTCCAGATATGACGACAATATTGACCTTTGACCGGTCGAGATGCCGCAAGACAAGTCCCGCCGGGTTCGCAAGTAAAACGGGCGCGGTTACAGCCCAGGTTCTGTTGTTCACCGGCGTTCGCCGCGAACCGCTGTCTTCAAGGGCAGGTCTGCCGCAACCGGTGCGGCACGAACCGATGTTTGACGACACCGCGCCGGACAAGCCGACGGGCAAGAAAAGGCGGCGCGGCAAGACCGGCTGAGATCTGCGAGACTGTTGCCGGTCGAATGCGCGAAGCACAGGCTTGCCGCTGCCCATCGAGGCTCTTGTCGATCAAACCCTTGCGATCAGCGCCCTGCACGGCACGGTCCGCGCCAGCACGGCTACCAGAGCATTTCCAGTGAAAACGGAGTCGCCGAGAATGCTCTATCTTATTGTTTTAACGCAATTCCGGACGCGAAACCGGTTCCCACTTACGCTGGAATTGCTCTAGCCAAATTTCAAAAACAGCATCGAATAGGGCTTCTTCAGCCCGGAAGCGGCGGCCTTGATCGCACCTTCGTCGCCGCTGCGCGCCGCTGTCTGTAGCGCCGCGACCGAGGCCTTGACTGCCTCCGCAAGCTTTTCGAATTCCGGGTTGCCGCGCGCCTCGACCGGCGGGGCCTTGAGCATGTCCTCGGCAAGATAGGCAAGCACGGCTGACTGCTCGAGCAGCTGCTGCTTGCCGGCGGCGTCGGTCACGGGCAGTCCGATCACCTGTTCCATCCTGGCATGGTAGGCATTCATCCGGTCGGAGAACAGCACGATGCCGTTGCGGGCGTGCAGCTCGCCGATCGCATCGCGGACATGCTCAAGCACCTCATGGGCGTCAGCGAGCTTGCCCTGCTCGGCCAGTTGACCGGCCTTGGCGATGGAATCCGATACCTCTGTCAGCGTGGTTCCCCAGGCCGGATCGTCCGCATAGTGCGGTGGCGGTGTCGCGGCACTTTCGGAAACGAGCGCGTCCCAGCGGCTGTCAAACTCGCCGATCGCATGCTTCGACTTCTCCGCATCGCCGGTGTTGGTGGCAAACAACGCCATCCGGTAGCTGGCATAGGTGGTGCGGAAACCGGTTTCGAAATCGGCCACCGGCCCTGCCAGGGCGAATGATGCCGCAGTCAGCGCCACGATCAGGGAAACGGCAGTCAGGGCATGCTTCATGACGGGTTTCGCAAACATCGGAGTGTCTCGGAATAGCGGTTGGGGGAGGGCGGACCAGGGCCGGCATCTGCCGGCCCTTCAATCTGCATCTGGAGGCGCGGCCTATTATTTCAGCTTGTGCATCGCCAGCATCTTCATGATCGCGCTTTCATAGTAGGTTTCGGTGATGCCCTTGCGGACCTTGCGCAGGAAGTACTTCTCGAACGCCACCTTGGCGAGATGCACCCACATGCCTTCCGACGCCCAGTTGACGTTGCGCGGCGGGTTTTGCGGCTGCGCCAGGAAGGCCACGCCGCGATCGCCGAAATCAGCCAGGCAGAAGGCGTTCCAGGTGGCTTCGTCCCTGGGTTCGCGGCCTTCGAGCAGCGCCTTGATGTTCTTGGCCGTTGCCAGCACCATGCTCTCGATCATGTAGCCGGTCTTCGGCACGCCGGTGGGCACCGGGGTCTTTTCCAAGGGCGCAATGGCGATCGCCACGCCGATGCCGAAGATGTTGGGATATTTCGGGTTGCGCTGGTGCTTGTCGACGACGATGAAGCCACGCGGATTGACCAGCCCCTCGATGTCGCGCACGGCGCCGATGCCGCGGAAGGCCGGCAGCATCATCGAATACTTGAAATCGAGCGCGTGTTTGGTCTTCTCCGAACCATCGTCATTGAGTTCGGACACCGTCATCTTGCCGGCCTCGACCTTTTCCACCTTGGCGTTGGTGATCCAGCGGACGCTGCGCTGGCGCATCTCGTGCTCCAGCATGCCCTTGGTGTCGCCGACGCCGCCCAGGCCGAGATGGCCGACATAGGGTTCGGCGGTGACGAAGGTCATCGGCACGCGATCGCGGATCTTGCGGTTGCGCAACTCCTTGTCGAGGATCATGGCGTATTCATAGGCCGGGCCGTAGCACGACGCGCCCTGCGCCGCGCCGACGATGATCGGGCCTGGATCGGCGCAGAAGGCTTCGAAGGCGACATTGGCCTGGGTGGCATGGTCGACGGTGCAGACCGACTGGGTGTGGCCGTCGGGACCGAGCCCCTCGACCTCGTCGAAGGCCAGTTCCGGTCCGGTGGCGATCACTAGGTAATCGTAGCCGACCGAGCTGCCGTCCTCCATCTCGATGCGGTTT
>JAHJUC010000196.1 GCA_018829385.1 Alphaproteobacteria bacterium | reverse complement strand
TCGAGCTCGTCCTGCTCGACCAGCATGTCTTCCTGGTTGTCGGAATCATCGACCAGCCAGTCCTGCCATTGCCCGGATTCGCCCTCGGAAGCGCGGATCGGCGCATTCAGCGACGCATCGCCGGCAAGCCGGCGGTTCATCGAGATGACCTCTTCCTCAGATACGTTGAGCTTGGTGGCGATTTCGGCCACCTGGTCGGGTCTGAGATCGCCGTCCTCGACGGCCTGGATGCGGCTCTTCACCTTGCGCAGGTTGAAGAACAGCCGCTTCTGGTTGGCGGTGGTGCCCATCTTGACGAGCGACCAGGAGCGCAGGATGTATTCCTGGATCGAGGCCTTGATCCACCACATGGCGTAGGTGGCCAGCCGGAAGCCGCGCTCGGGGTCGAATTTCTTCACCGCCTGCATCAGCCCGACATTGCCCTCGGAGATGACCTCGCCGATCGGCAGGCCGTAGCCGCGATAGCCCATGGCGATCTTGGCGACCAGGCGCAGATGCGAGGTGACGAGCTTGTGGGCGGCCTTGGTGTCCTCGTGCTCGAGGAACCGCTTGGCCAGCATGTATTCTTCCTGCGGTTCCAGCATCGGGAACTTGCGGATTTCGGCAAGATAGCGATTGAGACCGTTTTCGCCCGCGGAAATGGACGGCAATTTGACTTGGGCCATGACAGCACCCCCTTATCCCGATTTTCGGCTTCCTTGCGGCAAGCCTGAAGGTCCGGACCGAACATCGCATCCGAACTTTCCTCACGTGGCATTTAATTGTGGCGAAACCCGGGTTCAAGGTGCAACCGGCATCACGGAAGCGTGAAGGGCCGGTTTCGGACCGGGTCAGAGCCTCGCAAGGGCGGCGCGCAGCGCTTCCATGTCTGCGGGAAGCGGGGCCTCGAAGCGCAGCGTTTCGCCGGTCGCGGGATGCTCGAACACCAGCAGGAAGGCATGCAGCGCCTGGCGCGGGAAGGCGTTGACCACGTCGCGGATGTCGTCGGGCAGCCGGTTGGCCTTGGTGCGGAAGGCGCCGCCATAGTCGAGGTCGCCGATCAGCGGATGGCCGATATGGGCCATGTGCACGCGGATCTGGTGGGTGCGGCCGGTTTCCAGCCGGCACTCGACGAGTGAGGCGGCGCAGGTGCCGTCGGGCTGCTCGGCATAGCGCTCGCAGACCAGGTAATGGGTCACCGCATGGCGGACATCGTCGCCGTGGTCGGTGCGGACGGCGCGGCGGATGCGGTCGCGGGCGCGGCCGAGGCTCGCGTTGATCGTGCCCTTCAGCCCCTGCGGCTTGCCCCAGACGATGGCCTGGTAGGCGCGTTCGAGCGGGCCGGTCAGGCCGTGGTCGGCAAATTGTTCAGACAGATGGCGATGGGCGTTGTCGTTCTTGGCCACCACCATGACGCCGGTGGTGTCGCGGTCGAGCCGGTGGACGATGCCGGGCCGCTTGACGCCGCCGATGCCCGACAGGCTGTCGCCGCAATGATAAATCAGCGCATTGACGAGCGTTCCGGTCCAGTTGCCCGCACCCGGATGCACCACCAGCCCCGCCTGCTTGTTGATGACGATCAGGTCGTCGTCCTCGTAAAGGATCTCGAGCGGGATGTCCTCGCCCACCGGATCGGCGTCCTCGGGTTCGGGCATCTCGAGCTCGACCCGGTCGCCGGGATGGATCTTGTGCTTGGCCTGCTTGGCGGTCACGCCGTTGACGGTGACTGCGCCCGCCTCGATCAGCGTCTTGATGCGGCTGCGCGACAGGTCGGGCTCGAGTTCCGCGGCCAGCCAGGCGTCGAGTCGGCCCTCGGCATCCTCGCCGGCGACCAGGGTCCGGGTTCCCGGCCGGTCCCGATCGGCATCTTGGGCTTCCCTATCGCTGTCGGCTTCGGTAAACGGTGTCGCGTTCTTCACTATCAGGGTCCGCCCGGCAAGGAATGGAAATGTCGAAAATCAACGAGGACGATCTCGACGAGAAGCCGCTTGATCCAGAAATGGAAAAAGTCCGGCGCAAGATGGTCCGGCTGCTGGCCGTGTCGATCGGCATCATGTTCATCGGTCTTATGACCGTGCTGGGCGCGATTGTCTATAAATTCACGAGCAGCGACGATCCGGCCGCCGGCGCCGCGCAGGTGGCGGGCTCCGCGGGCAGCGTTCCCTCCGACGCGCCGGTCGAGGGCGTGGCGGCGCTGCCGGCAGGCTTCACCGTCGAAAGTGTGACGCTCGACGGCAACCGGATCGGCTTCTTCGGCCGCGCCGCCGATGGTTCGCGCCGCGTCATCGTTCACGACCTCTCGGTCGGGCGCATCGTCAGCGACGTCGTCGTCATCAGCCGCTGATCATGGATCCCGAAAGCCCGGCCCGGCTCGTCAGGATCGAGGATCCGTCGGACCCGCGCATTGCCGAGTTCACCGCGATGCGCGACCGCGATCTGGCCGGTCGCGGCGACCGCTTCATCGCCGAGGGCCGGGTCGTGCTGCAGGCGCTGATGGATGCCGAGGCAGGCTCCAGGCGGTTCGTGCTCGAAAAGGCGCTGATCCTGGAAAACCGGGTCGACGGGCTTGGTGAGCTGATCGATCGGATCGATCCGGCTTGCCCGGTCTATGTCGCCGGCCGCGACGTTCTTGACGCCGCCGTCGGCTTTGCCATGCATCGCGGCATCCTGGCCGTCGGGCGGCACGTGCCTGCCTCCTCGTTCGAGGAGTTCCTGTTGGGCCTGCCCGAGAAGGCCTTGCTGGTGGCCGCCTGTGGCATTGCCAACCACGACAATATCGGCGGCATCTTCCGCAATGCCGGAGTGTTCGGCGCCGACGGCGTGGTGCTGGATACAAGCTGCTGCGATCCGCTCTACCGCAAGGCGATCCGGGTTTCGGTCGGGGCGGCGCTGAGGGTGCCGTTCTGCCGGGCCGGCTCGACCGGGGAGATGGTGGCGGCGTTGTCGGCGCACGGCTTCGAGGTTGCCGGGCTGTCGCCGCGCGGCACGCAAGCGCTGAGCAGCTTTGAGCCGGGCCAACGCCTGGCCCTGCTTGCAGGCACCGAGGGCGAGGGGCTGCCTGCCGAGCTCATCGCACGGATCAGGACGCTGAGGATCGAGCAGGCGCCGGGGATGGACAGTCTGAATGTCGCCACCGCCAGCGGTATCGCGTTGTGGCATGCCTCGACCGTCATGGGCCGGACAGGGCCCTAATGCATGTCGCGTTCAAACGAATTCGTTTGAACGATAACGTACATGCATTAAATCAAAGTGTTACAGCGTCCTTTGCGCATCCAGTCGGATGCGCAAAGGACGCTGTAGACGGGTTTTGGCCGGTTAGTCGCCAGCGGCGGTCTCACCCATTTCCGGCAAGCATCTCGCGGGCGCGTGCGGCCAGGCTCGGTTCGGTGCTGCCGGGTTGGGTGGGATCTTCGCTGCCCATGAGGATATTGTAG
>JAHJUC010000195.1 GCA_018829385.1 Alphaproteobacteria bacterium | reverse complement strand
GTCGAGAAAATCGGCGGCGTGAACAATGCCGGCATTGTTGACCAGCGCATTGATCGAACCGAAGGCATCGATCGTCTTGGCCACCAGGTTGTGCACATCAAGCCGTTCGGACACATCGGTGGCCGTGAACCGCACCTCGCCATCGCCTGCCACCGCTTCCACCGCGGCGGCGCCGGCGGCCTCGTCAATATCTGCGATCATCACCCGGGCGCCCTCGGCCGCCAGGCGGCGCACGATCGCCAGCCCGATCCCCTTGGCGCCACCGGTCACAATGGCAGTTCGTCCATCCAGTCTCATGATTTTTCCCTTTCATAGAGGCCCGCGCGCCAGACATTGGGCGCATCGATCGCTCTAACCGGTCGATTCCATGCACCGGCCTGAAAACCGAAATCGATTTCCAGGCTGGTGCGTCAGCGAAACGGCGGGACATTGACGCGGACGGAACGCGAGGTCAATCGCTCTTCCGGGCAATCCCGCGCTTTGCAAGAACCTCGGCGATTTCATCGAGAACCCCGGGATCGTCGATGGTCGCCGGCATCTTCCAGGCCTCGCCATCGGCGATTTTCTGCATGGTCGCCCGCAGGATCTTGCCGGAACGTGTCTTTGGAAGCCGCTTGACCACCATCACCGTCTTGAACGCGGCCACCGGTCCGATCTTGTCACGAACCAGCTTCACCACTTCCTTCTCGACATCTTCATCGCTGCGGCCATGCGTGTTGTTGATGACGATGAAACCTGCCGGAATCTGGCCCTTCATGCTGTCGGCAATGCCGATCACCGCGCATTCCACCACGTCCGGATGTCCCGAAACCGCTTCCTCCATGCCGCCGGTCGACAGACGGTGTCCGGCGACATTGATGATGTCATCCGTCCGCGCCATGATGAACAGGTATCCGTCGTCATCGATGAACCCTGCATCGGCGGTTTTGTAGTAACCGGGGAATTCGGTCAGATAGGCATCGCGGAACCGCTGCTCGGCATTCCACAGCGCCGGCAGGCAGCCAGGCGGCAGCGGCAATTTGACCACGATGTTGCCCAGCGTGCCCGCCGGGACCGGATGGCCCGCATCGTCGAGCACCTGCACGTCGTATCCGGGCATCGGCACCGCAGGCGAGCCGTATTTCACCGGCAGCAGGCCCAGGCCCATCGGGTTGCCGGCGATGGTCCAGCCGGTTTCTGTCTGCCACCAGTGATCGATGACCGGCACGTTGAGCATCCGCTCGGCCCACTGGATCGTGTCGGGATCCGCCCTTTCGCCGGCAAGGAACAGCGCCCTGAAGCCGGAAAGATCATAATTGCCGATGAAACTGCCTTCCGGGTCTTCCTTGCGGATGGCGCGGAACGCCGTCGGCGCGGTAAACAGCACCGCCACATCATGCTCCGAAATCACCCGCCAGAAGGTGCCGGCATCCGGCGTGCCCACCGGCTTGCCTTCGAACACGATCGTGGTGTTGCCATGCAGCAGCGGCGCGTAGACGATATAGGAGTGGCCGACCACCCAGCCGATGTCGGATGCCGCCCAGAACACTTCGCCCGGCTTGACGCCATAGATCGCATGCATCGACCAGTAGAGCGCGGCCATGTGGCCGCCATTGTCGCGCACCACGCCTTTCGGCTGTCCCGTCGTTCCCGATGTGTAGAGGACATAAAGCGGATCGGTGGCCTTGACCGGCGTGCAGGCAACTTTCCGGCCGGCATTGGCGGCAATCAGCTCGGCGTAATCGAAATCGCGCCCCTCGATCAGGTCGCAGCGGTGCTGCTCGCGCTGCAGCACGATCGTCGCTTCCGGCTTGTGGTGTGATTGTTCGATCGCAGCGTCAAGCAGCGGCTTGTAGGCAACGATCCGGCCCGGTTCGATGCCGCAGGAGGCGCTGACGATCAGCTTTGCCTTGCTGTCTTCGATCCTTGTGGCAAGCTCCGAGGCCGCAAACCCGCCGAACACCACGGAATGCACGGCGCCAAGCCGCGCGCAGGCCAGCATCGCCACGATCGCCTCGGGCACCATTGGCATGTAGATGACGACCCGGTCGCCCTTGCCGACACCCTTGTCGGAAAGCGCCCCGGCGAATGCCTCGACTTCGGAAAGCATTGCCGCATAGCTGATGGTGCGTTTGGCGCCGGTGATCGGGCTGTCATAGATCAGGGCCGCCTGGTCGCCGCGTCCTCCGTCAACATGACGGTCCAGGCAATTGTAGCAGGTGTTGGTGATGCCATCCGGAAACCAGCCGCCATAAACCCCGAGACCAGGATCAAACGCAGTCTCCGGTTTCGTGAACCAGTCGATCGCCTCCGCCTGATCCATCCAGAATCCCTCGGGATTCCTGCGCCAGCTCTCGTAGACTTCACCATAACGGCTCGTCATGACAATTTCCTCCCTAAACACGTCGACCGGGCACGCCAATGCTTGCGCGGACGGGGTCGACACCCCGAATTTGCCGGCACCCTATGCCTGTCGGCGGACGGCGAAAACTAGACGATGGGCTAGGTCATTGCATCAAATCGATTAGCGCGCGCCGAAAATCGCCGACCCGACCCTCACCTCCGTTGCGCCAAAGGCAATTGCTGTCTCGAAATCGTCCGACATGCCCATCGACAGCGTATCGATATCGTTCTCGCGAGCGATCTTTGCGAGCAGCGCAAAATGCGGGCCCGGGTTCTCGTCCACCGGCGGGATGCACATCAGGCCGGTGATCTTGAGACCAAGTTCATCGCGGCACATGGCAATGAAGCCACCCGCCGCCTCCGGCTCGATCCCCGCCTTTTGCGGCTCCGATCCGGTGTTGACCTGGACGTAGAGACCCGGATGCCTGTCCTGCTTCTTGATTTCCCGCGCGATTTCCCTGGCGATCTTTTCCCGGTCGACGGTCTGAATGACGTCGAACAGCGCAACCGCATCGGCTGTCTTGTTGGATTGCAGCGGGCCGATCAGATGAAGCTCGATCCCGGCGGTTTC
>JAHJUC010000025.1 GCA_018829385.1 Alphaproteobacteria bacterium | reverse complement strand
GGCAATCTGCCCGAGCGGGCGCCGAACTTCTTCTTTGTCGACATCCAGTCAAGCGAGATCGACGGGTTCGAGACCGTGGTTTCGGAGATTGCGCCCGAGGGCAAGATCATCAAGGTGCCGATGCTGCGCGGCCGGATCACCCAGCTCAAGGGCGAAGAGGTCAATGCGGAGAATGTTCCGTCGGAAGCCCGCTGGGTGCTCAGGGGCGACCGCGGCGTGACCTACGCGAAAAACCAGCCGGAGAATTCGCGCCTGGCCGCCGGTGAATGGTGGGCGCCCGATTACGAGGGCGAGCCGCTGGTCTCGTTCTCGGCCGAGGAGGCGGGCGAAATCGGCCTGGCCGTCGGCGACACGATCACAGTCTCGGTGCTTGGCCGCTCGATCACAGCGCGGATCGCCAATCTGCGCGAAGTCGAGTGGGAATCGCTGTCGATCAATTTCGTCATGGTGTTCTCGCCCAACACGTTTGCCGGCGCGCCGCATTCCTGGATGGCGACCTTGTCCGATCCGGGCGCCGATGCGGCGGTCGAGGGCGAGGTGCTGCGCGCCGTCACGCAAGCCTACCCGACGATCACCAGCGTGCGGGTCAAGGATGCGCTGGAGCTTGCCAACCGGCTTGTCGGCCAGATCGGCATCGCCATCCGTGCGGCCGCTCTGGTTGCCCTGGTGGCCTCGGTGCTGGTGCTGGCGGGCGCGCTGGCGGCCGGCAACCGCTCGCGGATTCACGACGCCGTGGTGCTCAAGACGCTCGGAGCCACGCGGGCGACACTGATCCGCGCATATGTCTATGAATACGGCCTGCTGGGACTGGCCACGGCGGTGTTCGCGCTGGCCTTTGGCGGCGTGGCCTCCTGGTTCGTGATCAGCCGGATCATGACGCTGCCGTCCGAATTCATGCCCGATATCGCGCTGCTGACGCTTGCCGGGGCACTGGTGCTGACCGTCGGCATCGGCCTGATGGGCACCTGGCGGGTGCTTGGTCAGAAGGCGGCGCCGGTGCTGCGCGAGCTCTAAATGCATCCGGCCTGACATTCATACAGTGTTCAGAGGTCAAATCGTCGCATTTATTAAGCAATCGCATAGGTTTCCGTCCATCTTGCATGGACGGGGGTCTTGTCGTGGCCACAGTTCATACTCATATTACCGGCAGGCATGCTGGAGCCCCGCAGCGGCGCCTGGGACTTTGATCCCGACACCGTAAACCTTACCGGGGCTTATAAAGAGGGAAACATGGCTGACTTTCGCAATTCGAATGTCCGCGCGGCAAATGGCGCCTACGCAGGCGCCGCGATAGATGAAGGCCTCCGCGCCTACATGCTGCGCGTTTATAATCTCATGGCAATGGGCCTTGGCATCACCGGTGTTGCGGCCTACGCCATCGCAATGCTGGCGACCACCAACGATCCGGCTTCTGCCGTGGCAACAATGGGCAACGGCAAGATGCTGACCGGCCTGGGCGTGGCGCTCTACGGCTCGCCGCTCAAGTGGGTGGTCATGCTGGCGCCGCTGGGCATGGTGTTCTTCCTGAGCGCCCGCATCGAGAAGATGAGCGTCTCCGGTGCGCAGACCGCCTTCTGGACGTTTGCCGCGCTGATGGGCCTGTCGCTGTCGTCGATCTTCCTGGTCTACACCGGCGCATCGATCACGCAGACCTTCTTCATCACCGCAGCCTCGTTCGGCGCGCTGTCGCTGTTCGGCTACACGACCAAGAAGGACCTGTCGGCGATGGGTTCGTTCCTGATGATGGGCCTGTTCGGCCTGATCATCGCGATGGTGGTCAACATCTTCCTGCAGTCGAGCGCGCTTCAGTTCGCGGTCTCTGCCATCGGCGTGCTGATCTTTGCCGGCCTGACCGCCTATGACACGCAGCAGATCAAGGAGATGTATTACGAGGGCGATAGCGACGCCACCGCCGGTCGCAAGGCGATCATGGGTGCGCTGCGTCTGTATCTCGACTTCATCAACCTGTTCACGTTCCTGCTGCAGTTCCTCGGCAACCGCGAGTAACAGCTTCGGACATGACATCGGAAAGGCGGCCTTCGGGCCGCCTTGTACATTGCGGGGCCGGAACATCGGATATGATGTTCCGGCCCCGTTTGTCATTGGGGTGCTTTTTTGTTGTTGGCTGCCGGCGTTGGCGGCGATAAACCGGTGGCCTGACCCACCGGACCTGCCTTCATGATCATTCGCGACGCGACGCCTGCCGATCTTCCCGCGATCACCCGGATCTACGCCGACAGCGTTCTCAACGGCGTGGCCAGCTACGAGCTGGTGACGCCCGACGAGGCCGAAATGGGGCGGC
>JAHJUC010000194.1 GCA_018829385.1 Alphaproteobacteria bacterium | reverse complement strand
CGTGACGCTGATGGCGGCGGGCGGTGCGGTGATCCACACCTTCCCGACAGGACAGGGCAACGTGATCGGCAATCCGATCGTGCCGGTGATCAAGATTTCGGGCAACCCGCGCACGCTCAGGACCATGAGCGAGCATATCGATGTCGACGTGACCGGCGTGCTGACCCGCGAAATGACCATCGACGAGGCCGGCGATGCGCTGATCGAAATGATCATCCGCACATCGAACGGTCGCGCGACCGCAGCCGAAGCACTGGGTCATCGTGAATTCTCCATGACAAAGCTCTATCGTTCCGCTTAAACCGAAGGGAACAGGCGGAGTTGAAATGGCAGATATCGTCATAACCGAATTCATGGACGAGGCGGCGGTCGGCCGCCTCGTCCAGGCATATGATACCCTCTACGACCCGAAACTGGTCGACGATCCGGCGGCGCTGCACGATCACCTGACATCGGCGCGGGCGCTGATCGTGCGCAACCGCACCCAGGTGCGCGAGACGCTCCTGAGCATGGGGCCGAAGCTCCGGGTGGTCGGACGGCTGGGCGTCGGGCTCGACAACATCGATGTCGCGGCCTGCAAGGCGCGCTCGATCGCCGTCATTCCGGCGACCGGAGCCAACGATCTGTCGGTGGCAGAATATGTGATCACCTCGGCGCTGATGCTGCTGCGCGGCGCCTTCATGCGATCGGCGGAGGTAGCTTCGGGCGCGTGGCCGCGGCAATCGATGATGGGGCGCGAATTGGCGGGCAAGACCATCGGTCTCGTGGGCTACGGTTCCATCGCACGCGAAGTGGCCTGGCGGGCGCACATGATGGGCATGCAGATCGTTGCCTATGATCCTTATCTGATGGCGGATCATCCGGGCTGGCAAATCGCCCGCAATGTGTCGCTCGACGGCGTGCTGGAGTTCAGCGACGTGATCTCGCTGCATACGCCGCTGACCGATGCGACCCGGAACATGATCAATGCGGAGGCGCTGTCGCGCATGAAGCCGGATGCGATCCTGATCAATGCAGCGCGTGGCGGCATCGTCGACGAGACAGCACTTGCGGAAGCGCTGAAGGCGGGCCGGCTCGGCGGCGCCGCGCTCGATGTGTTCGAGACCGAACCGCTGACGGCGGAAGCCGGGGCCAAGTTCAAGGACCTGGCAAATCTTGTGCTCACACCTCACATTGCCGGGGTGACGGGCGAATCCAACGAGCGGGTCAGTCATCTGATCGCCGACAAGGTGCTCGAAGCACTGGGGAAGAAGGCATGAGCGACATGCTGACAATGACGCCGGAGGCCGTCACCGAGCTGATAACCGGGGCGCTGACGCGCAGCCGGACCTCGCCGGAGAATGCCGCTTCGGTGGCGCGCGCGCTGCTGGCGGCCGAGCTGGCCGGCCAGAACGGCCACGGGTTGCGGCGTGTCGAGGCCTATTCGGCCCAGGCGAGAGCCGGCAAGGTCGACGGATTCGCCGTTCCGACGGCGGAAGCAACAAGGCCGGGCGCCTTGGCGATTGATGCCGGAAACGGCTTTGCCTATCCGGCGATGGACCTGGCGCTCAACTGGTTGCCTGAAGCCGCAAAGACGCAAGGGATCGCCATTGCCGGCATTCGCCGTTCGCATCATTGCGGCGTGGCGGGCGTGATCGTCGAGGCGCTGGCCGAGCGCGGCGTCGCGGCGCTGATGGTTGCCAACGCGCCCGCGGCCATGGCGCCCTGGGGCGGGCGTCGTCCGCTGTTCGGCACCGATCCGATCGCCTTCGCGGCCCCGCTGAGCGATGGTGCGCCGGTGGTGGTCGATATCTCGCTGTCCAAGGTGGCGCGCGGCAAGATCATGGCTGCGGCGCAGAAGGGCGAAGCGATTCCCGAAGGCTGGGCGCTCGATCCTGAAGGAAAGCCCACCACCGACGCCAAGGCCGCGATGGCGGGCACGATGATCCCGCTCGGCGATGCCAAGGGAACTGCCTTGGCCTTGATGGTGGAGCTTCTCTGCGCCGGTCTGACCGGGGCCAACTATGCCTGGCAGGCGACTTCGTTCTTCGACGACAAGGGCGATCCGCCCGGCACGGGGCAGGCGATCATTGCGATCGACCCGGATGCGTTCGGCCCGGGTGGCGCGGAGCGCATGGCGCTGATGGCCGGCATGGTTGCCGGCACCGAGGGCGCGCGGCTGCCCGGCCGCCGCCGGCAGCAGATCCGCACCGACCTGCTCGAGAACGGAATTCCGGTGGATGCCGCACTGGCCGCCGCCATCCGCGCCATCGGAGCCTGAAGCTCCGCTTCTTCCGGCCTGCCCGGCCCGCCGTCAGTAGAGAAGCCTGACGGCGACGAGGGTAATGGCTGGGAACATCGTCAGGATGGCGACACGAACGATGTCGGTCAGGACGAACGGGAACACGCCGCGATAGGTGGCGGACAGGGGCGTGTCCTTGGCCATCGAATTGATGACGAAGAGGTTCATCCCCACCGGTGGCGTTATCAGCCCCACCTCCACGACGATCAGCACGATGATGCCGAACCAGAGGGCGAATTCCTCCGGTGTCAGGCCGAAGTCAAGCGCCGACATGATCGGGAAGAAGATCGGAACGGTCAGCAGGATCATCGACAGCGAGTCCATGACGCAGCCGAAAATGAGGTAGAGCAGCAGCACGATAACCATCACCAGCCACGGGTTGAAGCCCTGCTCGCCGACATAGGCGGCAGCGGTCTGCGGCAGCTGGCTGAGCGCCAGGAAGGCGTTGTAGACGCCGGCGCCGAAGACAATGAGAAAGATCATGCCGGTTGCGCTGGCGGTTGCCAGAATGGAGCTCATCAGGGTCGAGCGGTTCAGTCCGCGATTGACCAGCGCGATCACGCCCGTGCCGAAGGCGCCGATGGCAGCGGCTTCGGTGGGGGTGAAGATGCCGCCGTAAATGCCGCCGACCACGGCGATGAACACGAGCAGCACCGGCCAGACCGCGATCAGGCTGCGGAATCGCTCGGCATAGGGCGCGCGCTCGCGCTGACCGGCAGAGCCGGGCTTGAGCCTGACATAGATGGCGATGGCGATCATGTAGCCGATTGCGGCAAGAATGCCGGGAATGAAGGCGGCGACAAACAGCTTGGCGATGTTCTGCTCGGTCAGGATGGCATAGATGACCAGGATAACCGAGGGCGGAATCAGGATTCCAAGGGTGCCGCCGGCGGCGAGCGCGCCGGTCGCCAGTTCGCCGGAATAGCCGTAGCGCTTGAGTTCGGGCAGGGCGACCTGTCCCATGGTCGCCGCGGTTGCCAGCGAGGAACCGCAGATCGCGCCAAATCCGGCGCAGGCCCCGACCGCCGCCATGGCGACGCCGCCCTTCTTGTGTCCCATCCAGGTTTCAGCCGCCTTGAACAGGGCCTGCGACATGCCGCCCAGCGTGGCAAACTGGCCCATCAGCAGGAACAGGGGGATGATCGAAAGCGAATAGCTCGAAAACGTGCCCCAGGTCAGGTTCTTGAGCTGGGCGAAAATCATCAGGAACGAGCCGTTGATGAAGTAGCTGCCGCCGATGCCGGTGAGCAGCATGGCGAGCCCGATCGGAACGCGCAGGAAGATCAGCAGCAGCAGAACGGGAAAGGAGAGAAGGGCGATGTCGATATTGGTCAATGTACCGTCTCTCCATGGGACTGGCTCTGGCCTGTCAGCAATGCCCTGGCGCTCAGGATCACGCACCAGAAGCTGACAAGGACGAAGCCGAAGGCGCCGATCAGGCCCGAAGCATAGGCCCACCAGATCGGATATTGAATGATGAAGGTGGTCTCGCCATAGGCCAGCTTGTCGAGCGTGCCGTCCCAGTGCTTCCAGGTGAGCAGCACTGCGATGGCGAGCATCAGCAGATCCGCTACGATATCGATCAGCCTGTTGGCGGCGTCACCCAAATGCATGGTGAGGATCTCCACCGACGCATGCTGACGGTTGATCTGAACCCAGGGCAGGAAGGCGAAGACCGCGAAACCGGTGCCGAGTTCCACCAGTTCGAAATCGCCGCGGATGGGACCGAGCCCGATCCAGAGCAGGGCGCGTCCCGTGACCGAGGCAACGGTTGCCAGGATCACGGCGACCAGTACCAGGCCGCCCAATATGGCCAGGAAAGCTGCAAGCGACCGCATCAGTCGGTCAATCCGGTCAAACATTTCAAACCTCCCGGGCGGGCCACGGCCACGCGCCACTGCGGACATCTAATGACGGATACCAGTAAGTGCGTGTGACGGACCAGCCCAGCCTTGTAAAGACCTGATGTCTCCGGATGATCCAATCAAGGTATTCTGGATGCCGTTCCGGCAGCCAATCAGCGCGCACCTTGATCCGGCAAGCGCGGCAGGATTGGCTCCCATATTCCCCATTATTGGTCTTGATATGGTTCCGGCGGGGTTGGTCTTCGCAGACAAGCCCCGCCGGAAGCCGAAGGTTTCCCTGTTACTTGGTGTACTTGGCGATCAGTTCCTGCGCCTTGGCGTAAAGCGCTTCGCCATCGATACCCTTGGAGTCCATTTCCTCGAACCAGTTGTCGCGCACGGTTTCGGCGATTGCCTTCCAGCGGGCTACCTCTGCTTCGTCGAGCACGACAATGTCATTGTCGGTGCCTTCGGCGATCTTGCGTCCCGGAGCGTCGAAATCGGCCATGGTCTTGCCGGCGTAGGCGGAGAATTCCGCGCCGGTGTTGTCGTCCAGGACCTTCTTCAGGTCGTCAGGAAGGCTGTCGTACTTGGCCTGGTTCATCGCCAGAACGAAGGCGGCGGTGTAAAGCGCCGTGTCGCCCGCAAACTCGGTGTGGGTGTCCACCAGTTCGGCAACCTTGAGTGCCGGTGTGACTTCCCAGGGAATGACGGTGCCGTCAATCACACCCTTGGAAAGGGCTTCCGGAATTGCCGGGACCGGCATGCCCACAGGCTCGGCGCCGAGTTCGGCAAGCAGGCCGTTGATCACGCGGGTCGGTCCGCGCATCTTCTTGCCCTGCATGTCCTCGAGCTTGCGGATGCCTTCGCCCTTGGAGTGAATGACGCCGGGTCCGTGGACCCAGGTGGCGAGGATCTTGATGCCCTTGAACTCAGTGGCTTCCATGTCCGACTTGAACAGGTCCCAGTAGGCCCGGGAAGTTGCTTCCGCGTTGGTCATGGTGAAGGGAAGCTCGAACACTTCGACGCTGGGGAAGCGGCCGGGAGTGTAGCCGGGAAGGGTCCAAACGATATCGACAACGCCGTCGCGGGCCTGATCCATCAGCTGGGGAGGCGTGCCGCCGAGCGACATTGCGGAAAACACCTCGACCTTGATGCGGCCGCCGGATTCGGTGCCGATCTTTTCAGCCCAGGGAATCAGCACACCGGCCGGGACATTCGCCTGCGCCGGCAGGAACTGGTGCATGCGCAGCGTGACTTCCTGTGCGGCCGCGCCGATCGATGATGCGCCCATTGCGGACAAGGCGAGCGCTGCCACGGCAGCGGATTTCAGAAAATTGCGTTTCTTCATGGTATCCTCCCAGAATGATTGAGCGGAGCAAAGTCCGCGGTCCCCCGGAAACTAGGGGGATTTTATGTAACTGCATAGGGCCTGAATCCAGCTTCTGCGGGACCTGACCACAGCGGAACACTTTATTTCACGGCGCATATCGGAAGTCACTCCCGGTATTGCGGGGCAACCTTGCGATTGTCGGTCCGAGGGCTCCTCCGGATCAAATTAGTTTCTTGCCCAGATAGTTTATAGAGGGAATTGTTCTGCAGTACAACAAATTTTAGCGCCCTGTATCGGCATTCGGATCGATGGGCCGGGCGGCGTATCTCCAGCCTTGACGGTTGTCGTGCTACAGCGCCGCTCATCCAATCGGATGCGCAAAGGACGCTGTAGGAGTTTGAAACAATGCATGCCGCGTTCAAATGAATACATTTGAACGCGGCATGCATTTGGGGCTGCCGGCCGATCGGGCCGGCGGGTGCAGCGACTGGTTCGCGTCCGGCGGTGACATGATTCAGGGTGGCGTGGTTTTGCAGGCAGCGGTCGACGGATTATTCCAAGTTTAACTGTTGATCCTTTCTGAAAAAAGGAAAATGATGGCTTCAGGGTGAGAGAGGAATGCAACACCCAGGGAGGAATTCTATGGCGAATGTATCGATGACCGTGAACGGGCGCTCCGTTTCCGGCCAATGCGAGGATCGGACCCTTCTGGTCCAGTTCATCCGTGAAAATCTTGGACTTACCGGAACCCATGTGGGATGCGACACGTCGCAGTGCGGGGCGTGCGTGGTGCATGTCGACGGCAAGGCGGTCAAATCATGCACCATGCTGGCTGCGCAGGCTGACGGCTCGGAGGTGGTGACGATCGAAGGATTGTCGTCTGGCGGCGAGTTGCATCCGGTTCAGGCGGCATTCCGCGAGCATCATGGCCTGCAGTGCGGATTCTGCACCCCAGGCATGATCATGTCGGCCGTTGACATGATCAAGCGTCATGACGGCCAACTCGACGAGAAGACCGTCAGGCAGGAGCTGGAAGGCAACATCTGCCGCTGCACCGGCTATCACAACATCGTCAAGGCAGTGCTCGATGCCGCGTCCAAGATGGGCGAAGGCGCCAAGGTCGCAGCTGAATAGGCATGCCTGAACAGGCAATGGCGGAAAGCTGCAGAGAGCGGGAATGAACGAGAGGTGGTCAGCGGACTGACGATCCGAATTGCAGGGGCCGGGAGACATCCGTTGCCTTTGCAGGTTCGAGATCCCGATCCGGCGCCACGATCCAGGATTTCCGTACCGGCTTTTCTCCATCACCCAAACGGAGGAGTTTGAGACATGGGAATGGAAGGCATCGGCGCCCGCGTGGCGCGCAAGGAAGACAAGCGGTTCATCACCGGCAAGGGACGATACACCGACGACATGACGGTGCCGGGCATGAAGCATGCCCATTTCATCCGTTCGCCGCACGCTCATGCGAAAATCAAGAGCATCGACACGTCCGCGGCCGAGAAAATGCCGGGCGTGATCGGTATCCTCAATGGCAACCAGCTTGCCGAGGATGCGGTCGGCAACCTCATCTGCGGCTGGATGATCCATTCCAAGGACGGCTCGCCGATGAACATGGGCGTCTGGCGTCCGCTGGCCCAGGACAGGGTCCGCTACGTCGGTGACGCGGTCGCCATCGTGGTGGCCGACACCAAGGCGCAGGCGCGCGATGCCGCAGAGGCCGTGGTCGTCGACTACGAGACGCTGCCGGTGGTTACCACCGCGGTGGAAGCCCTCAAGGACGGTGCGCCGCAGCTGCATCCGGAAGCCAAGAACAACCTGATCTACGACTGGGAAATCGGCGACGCTGCCGCCACCGATGCGGCAATCGCTTCGGCCGCGCATGTCACCGAAATGAAGATCATCAACAACCGGCTGGTTCCCAACCCGATGGAGCCGCGTGCCGCACTCGGCGTCTACGACGCGGGTGACGACCACTTCACGCTCTGGACCACTTCGCAGAACCCGCATGTGGCCCGGCTGGTGCTCAGCGCCTTCTACAACGTCGCGCCCGAGAACAAGCTCCGGGTGATTGCGCCCGACGTGGGCGGCGGCTTCGGCTCGAAGATCTACATCTATCCCGAAGAGATCGTCTGCCTGTGGGCGTCCAAGCGCACCGGCGTTCCGGTCAAGTGGAACTCGGACCGTACCGAAGCCTTCCTGACCGACGCGCATGGCCGCGACCATGTCTCGACCATCAAGATGGCGTTTGACGCCAACAACAAGATCACCGGTTTCAAGGTCGACACCATCGCCAATCTCGGCGCCTACATGTCGCTGTTCTCGAGTTCGGTGCCAACCTATCTCTATGCGACGCTGTTGTCGGGCCAGTACAACATCCCGGCGATCCACGCCAATGTGCGCACGGTCTACACCAACACCGTTCCGGTGGACGCCTATCGCGGCGCCGGCCGGCCGGAGGCGACCTACCTGCTCGAGCGGGTGATGGAAACTGCGGCGCGTGAACTGGGCGTGACGCCGGCGGAACTGCGGCAAAACAACTTCATCCGCGCGTTCCCGCACCAGACGCCGGTGATCATGTGCTACGACGCGGGCGATTATGACGCTTCGCTCAACGCTGCGATGAAAGCCGCCGATTATGCCGGGTTCCCGGCCCGCAAGGCTGAAGCCAAGAGCCGCGGCAAGCTGCGGGGCATCGGCATGAGCTGCTACATCGAGGCCTGCGGCATCGCGCCGTCGGCCGCGGTGGGATCGCTCGGCGCGGGCGTCGGGCTTTGGGAATCGGCTGAAGTGCGGGTCAACGCGGTGGGCACGATCGAGGTGCTGACCGGATCGCACAGCCATGGCCAGGGCCATGAAACCACCTTTGCCCAGCTGGTCGCTGAACGCTTCGGCGTCGGGATCGATACCGTCTCCATCGTTCATGGCGATACCGACAAGGTGCAGATGGGCATGGGCACCTACGGCTCGCGCTCGGGCGCTGTCGGCATGTCGGCGATCGTCAAGGCGCTCGACAAGGTTGAGCTCAAGGCCAAGAAGCTGGCCGCGCACCTGATGGAGGCCGACGAGAGCGACATCGTCATCGAGAATGGCGAACTCAAGGTCGCCGGCACCGACAAAAGCGTACCGTGGTTCCAGATGGCACTGGCCGCCTACACCGCGCACAACATGCCCGAAGGCATGGAGCCGGGGTTGAAGGAGGGCGCGTTCTACGATCCGTCCAACTTCACCTTCCCGGCCGGCTGCTACATCTGCGAAGTGGAAGTTGATCCGGAAACCGGAAAGACCGATGTCATCCAGTTCGTCGCAGCCGATGATTTCGGCAAGATCATCAATCCGATGATCGTCGAAGGCCAGGTGCATGGCGGGCTGGCGCAGGGCATCGGCCAGGCGCTGCTGGAAGGCGCGCACTACGATCCGGAAACCGGCCAGCTTCTGACGGCAAGCTACATGGATTATACCATGCCGCGCGCCGACGACCTGCCGTCGTTCCAGGTCTCGACCACGGAAACCGCCTGCCCGTCGAACCCGCTCGGGATCAAGGGCTGCGGCGAGGCCGGCGCCATCGGTTCGCCGCCGGCGCTGATCAACGCCATCACCGATGCAATCGGCAACAACGACCTGACGATGCCTGCGACCCCCCAGCGGGTCTGGGCGGCGCTCCGGTCGGCTCAGTAGGAAAGGGAGGCAGACACCATGTATGCAACCAACTATCACCGCGCCTCCTCGGTCGAGGATGCAGTCAAGCTGGCCTCGGCGAATGACGAGGCCAAATACCTCTCCGGCGGGCAGACGCTGCTGCCGACGATGAAGCAGCGGCTTGCCGCACCCTCCGACCTGGTCGATCTTCGCCACGTTTCGGGCCTGAAGGGGATCTCCGTCAGCGGCGGGTCGATCCGCATCGGGGCGGCGACGACGCACGCGGAAGTGGCAAGCTCGACCGAGATCGCTTCGGCCTGCCCGGGCCTGGCCCATCTGGCCGCCCATATCGGCGACCCGCACGTGCGGCACATGGGCACGATCGGCGGCTCGATCGCCAACAACGACCCGGCGGCGGACTATCCGGCCGGGCTGATGGCGCTCAACGCGACGATTGTCACCAACAAGCGCTCGATCGGCGCCGATGATTTCTTCACCGGCATGTTCGATACGGCGCTCGAGGATGGCGAGCTGATTGTGGCGGTGGAAATCAAGGCTCCGTCGAAATCGGGATATGCCAAGTTCCCGAACCCCGCCTCGCGCTATGCGATGACCGGTGTGTTCGTCGCCAAGCATGGCGACGGATCGGTGCGGGTGGCCGTCACCGGCGCCGGATCCGGCGGCGTATTCCGGCAGTCGGACATCGAACAGGCGCTGGCATCGAACTTCTCGGCCGGCGCCCTCGATGGCATTACCGTCGACGATTCCGACCTGATGTCCGATATCCACGCGTCCTCGGCCTATCGCGCCAATCTGGTCAAGGTGATGGCCAAGCGGGCGGTTGCGGCCGCCGGATAAGGCTGTTCAAGGCATCGGACATGCATCCAAGGGCGGAGCTTCGGTTCCGCCCTTTTTCATGACAGGTGAAACTCAGGCCGACCTTCGCATCAGATCCGCAGCTGTCCTGCGGGCATCCTGGTCTGCCGCATAGACGTCTTCGATGCTTGCCGCCTCGCGCCCGTCATCGAGCCGGTCCATGACGGATGCGACGATATCGGCGATGTCGAGAAATCCGGTGCGGCCGGCAATGAACGCGTCAAGGGCCGCCTCCTTGGCGCCGTTGAGCACCGCGCCCTGCAGGCCGCCGCGCTGCATGGCGGTGCGGGCGAGCGCCAGCGCCGGAAACCGTGTCTCGTCGGGCGCGAAGAAATCGAGACGGGCAAGCCTGGCGAAATCCAGCCGTTCGAGCGGCAGGTTGGCCCGGCGGGGATGGCTGATGGCGTAGCCGATGGCATGACGCATGTCGGGCACCCCGAGCTGGGCCAGGACAGAGCCGTCGGAGTAGCCGACCATCGAGTGGATGATCGACTGCGGGTGGACGATGACCTCGATCTGCTCGGGCTTCATTGCGAACAGATGCCGCGCCTCGATCATTTCCAGCGCCTTGTTGAACATCGATGCGCTGTCGATCGAGATCTTGAGGCCCATCGACCAGTTGGGATGGGCGGCGGCGATTTCCGGGGTGACAGCTGCCATCTGTTCCCGGGTGCAATCGCG
>JAHJUC010000024.1 GCA_018829385.1 Alphaproteobacteria bacterium | reverse complement strand
CCGCGCGCAGGCTGTGCCGTTCGGAAAGTGGGTGTGGTGTGCATGCCGCCGCCGTGGCGGAGACATGCGGGGTGGCGCAAACCGCGCGCGGGCCCGAGTATCGCCGGATGGTGTCCGCATCCGACAGGCGGTCGCGTGCCGCGTCTTGCCGCCCGGACACGGGCAGCTCAAAACGGCGGGTGGCATCGTCCGGCACGGGCTTGACCTTGCGTTGGCGATCCGGGAACGCCAGGGCGTAAAACGCCCTTCCCGCATCCGCAAGGCGGCCCGCCACAGGCCCGTTTCCACCCCTGCCCCGGCTGCCGGCCGGCGCGGGCCGGCACAAGGGGCAAGGATTTCTCCGGTGGCTGGCTTGGCCGATCCTCCCGTCGGGGCACCCCGCAAGGGGAACCCGTTCAGGCCGATCCTGCTGCCAGCGGAGCAATGCCGGTGCACCGCCTCCTCCTTCGTCCCGCCGCACGTTACGGCAAGCACCCGGAGGCTTTCCTCCCGCCTGGACCGGGACGTTGGCGGTCCATCCGGCGGCGGGAGTGCGGAAAGTGTGGCACGAGGTTTGGAGCGTGTGGACAAAATGGCGGGCTTGTTCGGACAAGGCATTGAAAGTATTGGACGCGCGGCAACAGTCTGTGCACGGGCTTGCCGCTGTCGCGCAAAGCATGGTTCGCCGTCCCCACCGGCACTGGACGTAGCCGCGGGCTTCTGCCAAAAGCAGCCCGGGACGCGACTGCCGTTATCTATAGAACGGGGTCGGGCTGTAGATTGACGTCACGCAGCTGCCGCGAGGACACGCTGGCCGTCCTGTAATTTCCGGTATTGCCGACGGGCTGCCGGACTGCCGGCCCGCCTCACGCAGGCGGGCGGGCGCCGAGTTCGTCCTCGCCGTTGCTTGAGAGCAGGTCCTTGCCCGGCTCCTGCTGGCGTTCGTCGTCGACCTTTTTCAGCACGGCCTCGTCGACACCGGTGTCGGTGACCTGGTCGGTGGCAGGTGTTTCGGTTGCCGCGGGTTGTGCGGCTGGAACGGGTTTGGTGGTTGCAGAGGTTTTCTGGCCGGCAGCGGGACTGGATCCGGACTTCGGCTGCGCGGCGGCGGAAACCGGGACGCCGTTGTCGAAGCGCAGACGGTAGATCGGTTCGGGCAGCGCGAAGCCGGCGGTCTCCAGCGCGGTCTTGACGGTGCGGATCGCCTCGGAGCGGGCCTTGACGAAATCGGTCTCCGCCTGGTTAATCCAGCCGGAAACGCCGATCACGACATTGGAATCGCCAACCTGCTCGATCCAGGCGCCAGGCTCAGGATTCTTCAGGACAAAATCAAGACCATCGAGTGTCTGATGGCAGATTGCGAGCGCCTCGTGCAGCTGGCTGTCGGCATCGATGCCGAGTTCGAAGGAGAAACGGCGCTCGGGGTTGCGGGTGTAGTTGACGATGGTGGCCTTGAACACCGTTGAATTTGGGATGCGGATGTGGTTGCCGTCCACATCCATCAGGATGGTGGCGCGCGAGGTAAGGCGGATGACGAAGCCCTGCATCCCCTCAAGCGCGATGAAATCGCGCGGCTGGAACGGCTGGCGGACCGACAGCAGGATCGAGGCGATGTAGTTTTCAACCGTGTCCTTGACGGCAAAACCGATGGCCAGGCCGATGATGCCGACGGCGCCCAGGATGGTGCCGAGCACGGCGGTGGCGCCGAGAATGTCGAGCGCCACCACGGCGCCAAGCATCAGGAACGCCAGCCAGACGGTCTGGCGCACGAGATCGGCGATGAAGGCGTTGGGGGTGAGCCAGTTCCAGGGCTGGTTGCGCGTGGTGATGAACCAGCCGAGCAGACCGATGAGCACCCAGACCAGGCCGGCGACAAGCACCAGCGGCAGATAATCGAGGCTCTGCTGCAGCCGGGTCTCGAAACGGCCGATGACCGGCTTGAGCCGTTCCGTCACCGCTGTCTGCTCGGTCAGCCGGTTTTCGATGGCGACAACGCCCGAGACGCGGCTTACCAGGTCCTCGGCCTTGCGGGCGAGAACCGCCTCCTCGACCTGGCCGTTGAGCGTGACCACACCGGAACTGACCGAAACGAAGATCCGGTTCAGTCCTTCGATCTCCCGGAAGATGGTCTGGATGCGGCTGCGGATCTCGCTGTCGGAGATGACCCCCTCGCCGATCTCGATGGTCGGACCGGCCGGTGCGACTGTTTCCTGTGCACGCGCCGCCGCAGCCGACAGGCCGAGGGAGACAAGGAGGATGGCGACGTGCACGAGGGTTCGGCTCGAAAAGCTGGCATACCGCATGGCGATGTTCCTGACCCTGTGGCTGTTGACTTTGCGAACCGTGGCACCCTGGGCCGGCCAGAGCTTTGGAATCGCAGGCTAGAGCCGATCATCTTTAGCTGGAAGCAGTTTGATGGACAGGATTTTTCGCGTCAGCTAGGAAAAACCGCAAGCGCGATGCCGCGCATCGTGCGAGGATTTTGACGACGCTGGCGCGGAAAAGACGTCCAAGCCTGGCGAAATCGGGGTGTTTGGCCAAAACCGATCCATGGTAATCGCCTGAACTTGGTCTTTCGCGCCCTGGACTGCGTCGCGCGAGGCTAGCGGCGCTCGCGCCGTGTCGCCTCGCGCTCCTGGCCAGATCACGAAATCCCTGCGTTCAAACGATTCCATCTAAAGATGATCGGCTCTAACCCGATCTGCAGGCGACGGCAATTGCTTTGAAAGTCCACCGCCTAGCCGGTCAAGATTGACTTGAGCGCGGCGGATTCCCCGGTGACAAAATCGAAGAAGGTCGACACCCTCGGGGTCGAGCGGGCATCGGGGTGGGCGAGAATGCGCCAGGCGCGGGTGAGTCCGGAGACGGGGCCGAACAGCCTGACAAGGTCCGGTTCGGCATCGCCCAGCGCCATCGGCAGGGCGCCGAGGCCAAGGCCGGACCTGACCGCCGCCACCAGCCCGAGAATGGAATTGCTGCGCGAGGCGATGCTGGCGTGCGGCACGGCTTCCGCCAGCCATTGCGACAGCCGGTGAGCGGTCATCGAGAGGTCCAGCGCCGCGATGGGAACCGCACCTAGATCACTTTCGCTGCCCGGCCTGTCGTGCTGCTCGATGAAGGCCTTCGCGGCGTAAACAGCCCACAGCGAATCGGCAACCTTGCGGCCGACCAGAACGCCGTCATCGGTGTCGCCCGAGCGCAGCGCCACATCGGCCTCGCCCCTTGCCAGATCGACATAGAGGTCGCTCATCACGAATTCGATGCGCAATTCCGGATGACGGCGATGAAACCGGTCGACGAAACCGGATTTCGACAGCCGCGCCATGATCGGCTCCGGACAGGTGAGCCGGAGAACGCCGACCTCGCCGCGCTCGATTGCGGCCTGGTGCTGCTCGAACAGGCCGACGGCGCGTTCGACCTCCTCGGCATAGGGCAGCATGGTGAGACCGAACGGCGTCAGGCGGTAGCCGGTAGGATGGCGCTTGACCAGCGGACGCCCCAGCGCCGCTTCCAGTTCGCCCAGACGGCGGTGGACGGTCGACTGGCTCTTGTTGAGCGCCCGCGACGCGGCCAGCGTGCTGCCCTGCCGGGCGACGGCGAGAAAATAGCGCAGGTCATTCCAGTCGATCATGACACTGTCTCCCGGATCCGCCGCCAAAAGCGCGCGTTCGACCGGAGACGGCGGCGCAGCACTTTCGTTGACGTGCACCAGCTATGCACATTTGACGATCTCGCGTCCAAAAATACTGCTGCCGCCGGACCCGGTCAGTCCCTACCCTCTGCTGACCGGCAATCGGGGCGGGTCCCGCTTCCACCGGCAACCCTACGGAGGATCATCCGATGTCTGACCTGAGCGAAACCGGCGGCACGCGCCCCGCTGATCCCAACCCCTGGGACCGGGCCGCCAGCGGCTGGAATGCCCATACCGGGGCGATCCGGGCCTGGCTGCGCGCCTCCACCGACCTGATGCTGCTCTCGGCGGAGATCGGCGCCGGCATGCGGGTGCTCGACGTGGCGGCCGGCGCCGGCGACCAGACGCTCGATGTCGCGGCCAGGGTGGGAACCGGCGGATCGGTGCTGGCCACCGACCTGTCTGAAGCGAGCCTCGGATACGCGCGAGCCCGCGCCATCGACTCCGGCTACACAAATATTGAAACCTTGCAGTGCGACGGCCAGGACCTGCCCCTGGCGGACGGCAGTTTCGACGCTGTTGTCTGCCGGCTGGGACTGATGCTGTTTCCCGATCCGGCGCGGGGGCTCGCCGAGATGCACAGGGTTGTCCGGCCAGGTGGAAAGGTCAGCGTGGTGGTGTTCTCGACACCGGAAAACAACCCCTGTCTCGGCATCATGGCATCGACAGCTGCCCGGCACGGCAAACTGACGGGGATGGATCCCTTCAGGCCTGGAAGTCTGTTAAGCTTGGGCCGCGCAGGCGAACTTGAGACGATGTTCGGGCAAGCCGGGTTCAGCGCAACGGTTTCAACCACGCTGAGCGCGCCCTTCATGCTTGCCTCCGCCCGCAATTATATCGATTTCGTCCGGCAGTCCGGCGCTCCGGTGATCGCGATGCTGGCGCACCTGGCCGCCGAAGCGCAACAGGAAGCCTGGCGTGAAATGGAGGAACGGCTGACCCGCTTCGACACGGCAAGCGGCTGGGCCGGCCCCAACGAACTGCTGCTGGTCACTGGAACCCGATGACATGCAAAGATGCGAAGCCGAGGAACCCGAATTGACGGCTCGGCCGAACGGTAAACGCCGATGGATCAGGATCGCCCTGCTGCTGCTGTTCTATGCCGGCCTGATCGCCGGCGGGCGCTGGGTCGGGATGGCGATCGAGGAGCGGCTGCAGGTCTCGAGCCTTGCCGATGGCGGCGTGGCCTTTCTCGGCGGGATCGCGGCCGTTCTGCTGGCCTACATCGTGCTGACGGCAATTCCGTTCGTCCCGGGCACGGAGATCGGGGTCGCCCTGCTGATGGTGTTTGGCGCCAAGGTCGCGGTGATCGTCTATCTGTCGACGATCGCGGCGCTGACGCTGTCGTTCTCGCTGGGGCGGCTGGTTCCGGAGCGGAGGCTGGCGGGATGGCTCAGGCGTCACGGCCTTGACCGCGTGGCGGTGCTGATCGAGGCCTTCGCCCGGCTCGGTCCCCGCGGCCGCGACCGCTACCTGACGCAGCATGCGCCGCGCTGGCTCAAGCCTTGGCTGGTCAATCACCGGATGCTCACGCTCATCGTGCTGGTCAACCTGCCGGGCAACACGCTGCTCGGCGGCGGCGGCGGCATTGCGCTGGTCACCGGCCTGAGCAAGCTGATGAGCTTCCCGCAATTTCTGCTCGGCGTGGCGCTCGCGGTCGCTCCGGTGCCGGTTGCGGTGATCGCGAGCAGCTGGATCGGGGGTTAAAATCCTTCGGCGCGGAACCTGGCTTTCCGCCCGCAAAGGTGGCGCGAAACACGGCTCACAATTCTTGATACCTGTCACATTGCGCCAAATTGTCGCAGCTTAAGGCGCCGGTGCGGGAATCGCCAAGGCAGTGCCCTGGCTCAACCGGCGGAAACCAAATGGGGGATATATTATGCGTGGTATTGGATTTTATTTCTTTGTCATAGGCGTGCTGTGCGTGACGATCGGCATGTTCTGGGGCATCCAGATGTCGATATCGGAGGATCACGGCCTGGCGGGGGCGCACGCCCACCTCAACCTGGTCGGCTGGGTCACCATGGGGCTGTTCGGCCTGTATTACACCGTCACGCCGTCGGCGGCGGCTTCGGGTCTGGCCAAGATCCACCTGCTGATTGCGACGGCCGGCGTCATCGTCATGGTTCCGGGCATCGTCATCGCGCTGAAGCAGGGAGGCCACGGCATGGCGGCGGCAGGATCGATCCTGACGGCAGCCTCGATGCTGGTGTTTCTCTTCACCGTGTTCAAGAACGGTATCGGCAAGTCCGCCTGACGCAAAACGCGCCAGGCAACAAAGGGCGGGGACAGTCTGCTTTTTCGGGTCCTGACCGAAAAAGCAGACTGCCCCCGAACTGCCCGGAACTGCTAGACCAGCCGTGACTGCTCGAGTGCTGCCTCGATGAAGCTCGCGAACAGCGGGTGCGGTTCGAGCGGGCGCGACTTGAGTTCCGGGTGGTACTGCACGCCGATGAACCAGGGATGGACATCCACCGGATACTCGATGGTTTCGGGCAGCAGGCCATCGGGGGATATGCCCGAAAACACCAAGCCGGCGGCCTCGAGCTGTTCCCTGAAGGCGATGTTGACCTCGTAGCGGTGACGATGCCGCTCGGAGACCTCGTTGGAGCCATAGATGCCGGCGATAAGCGTGCCGGACTTCAATGGGTGCGGATAGGCGCCCAATCGCATGGTGCCGCCCAGATCGCCGTTGGCCGCGCGCTTTTCCAGCTGGTTGCCCTTGAGCCACTCGGTCATGATGCCGACGACGTGGGTGCCGGACTTGCGGTCGAATTCCGATGACATCGCATCCTCGATGCCGGCAAGATTGCGCGCGGCATCAAGCACCGCCATCTGCATGCCGTAGCAGATGCCGAAATAAGGCACCTTGCGCTCGCGGGCGAAGCGGGCGGCGGAAATCTTGCCTTCCGCGCCGCGTTCGCCGAAACCGCCCGGCACCAGGATGCCGTGGACCTTTTCCAGCCAGGGCGACGGGTCTTCCTTCTCGAAGATCTCGCTCTCGATCCATTCGAGCTTGACCCTGACCCGGTTGGCGATGCCGCCGTGGTAGAGCGCCTCGATCAGCGACTTGTAGGCATCCTTCAGGCCGGTGTACTTGCCGACGATGGCGATGGTGACTTCGCCCTCAGGATTGTGGATCCGCTCGGAGACCGCTTCCCAGGCCTGCATGCGCGGCGCCGGTGCGGGGTCGATGCCGAAAGCCGCCAGCACCTCGGTGTCGAGGCCTTCCTTGTGGTAGGCGATCGGCACATCGTAGATCGAGGGCACGTCGAGCGCCTGGATGACGGCGGAGGGGCGCACATTGCAGAACTGCGAGAGCTTGCGGCGTTCCTCGGCCGGAATCTCGCGGTCGGCACGGACCAGCAGGATATCGGGCGCAATGCCCATGGCCTGCAGTTCCTTGACCGAATGCTGGGTCGGCTTGGTCTTGAGTTCGCCCGCTGCGGCGATCCACGGCATCAGCGTCAGGTGGACATAGACCGCAGTGCCGCGCGGCAGGTCGTTGCCGAGCTGGCGGATCGCCTCGATGAACGGCATCGCCTCGATGTCGCCGACGGTGCCGCCGATCTCGCACAGCACGAAATCGTAATCATCGTTGCCCTCGAGCACGAAGTTCTTGATTTCATTGGTGACGTGCGGAATGACCTGGACGGTGGCGCCGAGATAGTCGCCGCGGCGTTCCTTGTCGATGATGTCCTTGTAGATGCGGCCAGTGGTGATGTTGTCGGTCTTGGTGGCAGACCGCCCGGTGAAGCGCTCGTAATGCCCCAGATCGAGATCGGTCTCGGCGCCATCGTCGGTGACGAACACCTCGCCGTGCTGGGTCGGGCTCATCGTGCCGGGATCGACGTTGAGATAGGGGTCGAGCTTGCGCAGCCGCACCCGATACCCACGGGCCTGCAGCAACGCACCGAGTGCTGCCGAGGCAATGCCTTTTCCAAGCGAGGAGACCACGCCGCCGGTTATGAAAACATATCGCGCCATGGGATTGAACCGATACCTTTAGAGAACTGATTCCGCCACCCCAAAAATCGGATGGCGCATATTAGTGGTGCATAACAGGGCTAACGCCCGCAAAACCACATGAAAAAACCGGCGGAGGCCTGTTGCCTGCCGCCGGTCAATGATGTTCCAGGCCTTACTGACCGGACGGAACGTCCGTGCCGGACTCCGCAGGCGCCGCCGGAATGTCGCCGGCCGCATCGGTTGCGGGTGCGGGCGTGCCGCCGAGCTGGTCGAGAACGCCCGAGCCGGTGCCCTGCGTCTGGCTCGGGATCCGGTCGAGAATGTCGGTGGGGCTGTCGCTGTAGCGGGCAAGAATGCCGAGCGCCAGCGAGGTGACGAAGAAGGCCGCGGCGAGAATGCCGGTGGTGCGCGTCAGCGCGTTGGCCGCACCGCGCGCCGACATGAAGCCGGAACCGCCGCCAATGCCAAGGCCCCCGCCCTCGGAGCGCTGAATCAGCACGATGCCGACAAGCGCCAGCACGATCATGAGATGAATGACAATCAAAACGGTTTGCATCGGGTTCTTTCCTGCCCCTGAAGGGCGCAATCTCAGTCCGGTTTGGCGGCTCTTTACACGAGGGCAGCCAGCTTTCCAAGTCCCGTCTGGACGGAACCACGACCGTCAGACGGTCAAAATCGGTCTCTGTTCAGCCCAGAAGGCCGCGGCAGGCCTTACAGATGGCGAGGAAGTCGGCCGCTTTCAAGCTGGCGCCGCCAATCAGGGCACCATCGACATGCGGCACGGCCAGCAGCTCTGCGGCATTGTCGGGCTTGACCGAGCCGCCATAGAGAAGGCGCATCGAGGCCCCCTCGCCGGCAAAGCGGGCTTCCATCTCGGCGCGGATGAAGGCATGCGCCTCGGTGACGTCGGCGACGGTCGGCGTCAGGCCGGTGCCGATGGCCCAGACCGGCTCATAGGCGATCACCGTGTCGACCGCGGTGGCGGCATCGGGGACGGAGCCGGCAAGCTGACGGCCAAGCACGTCAAGCGTCTTGCCGGCCTTGCGCTCGGCTTCGGTCTCGCCGATGCAGATGACGCGGACGAGACCGGCTTGCTTCGCGGCCTCGGCCTTGGCGCGCACCGTCTCGTCGGTCTCGCCATGCAGCGTGCGGCGTTCGGAATGGCCGACAAGCACGTGGGTCGCCAGGCAATCGGCAATCATTTGTGCCGAAATGTCGCCGGTATAGGCGCCGCTCTGCTTGTCGTGGCAATCCTGCGCGCCGATCAAAAGCGGGGTTTGTTCGGCGACCGCCGTGGCGACATAGAGAAGCGTCGCGGGTGGGCAGATCAGCGCGTCGATGTGGTCGGCGAGATCCGGACTCAGCCCCTCGGAAATCGACTTGAGCTCGGCAAGATTTTCGCGCGTGCCGTTCATCTTCCAGTTGCCGGCCACAAGCGGGCGAATGTCAGGTGTCATCAGAATTCTCCGGTCCGATTGTCATGGAGCGGACTTAGCAGACCGGGTCGGATTTGCAAACGGCAGGGGGG
>JAHJUC010000193.1 GCA_018829385.1 Alphaproteobacteria bacterium | reverse complement strand
CCAGCTGGTCATAGGAAATCGATTCGCCGAATCCGCAGACCATCGCCGCCACCTGGGTGTCGAAGATCGGATGCGGAACCAGGTCGCCGAGCTTGACCACGATTTCGATGTCCTGGCGTGCCGCATGGAACACCTTGATCAACGAGGTGTCCGCCATCAGCTCGAAAAACGGTGTGAGATCAAGTCCCTTGGCCATGGGGTCGACAATGCCTTCGTCGTCCGGACCGGCCATCTGGATGAGGCACAGTTCGGGCCAGTAGGTGGTCTCACGCAGGAACTCGGTGTCAACGGTGACGAAATCGTGTTTGGCGAGGCGGGCGCAGAAGGCGGCAAGCGCCTCGGTCGTGGTAATCATGTCCATGCTTGGCATTTAGCGGGATTTTTCCGGTTTGTCTTCTCCCCCCGGGACGTCTTTCTTGCCGGGCTCCGCGGGGCGGTTGACCGACTGGGCCGCCATGCGCGCAAAAACCGGCGATGTGCGCAGCAATCCGGCAAATCGGCCGCGTTCCGGTTCATCGGGTGAACCGCGCATGATCCGCACCAGCGTGTAAAGCACGAAGGCGCCGTGCATGGCGCAGATGAAGCTGAAGAACGCCGATGCGCCGAACCAGTCGACCAGCACGGCCGACAGCAGCGGGCCGATAGACGCGCCGATCGCCCAGAAGAACATCAGTCCGGAGGCAATCTGCACATATTCGCCGGGCTCGGCCTTGTCGTTGGCATGCGCCGCCGAGAGCGAGTAGAGCGGCAGGGTGAAGGCGCCCCACAGGAAGATGCCGATCAGGTTGAGGGCGACACCGCCGCCCGCAAACAGCACCATGAACAACCCGCACAGGGTCGAGCCGGTGGTTGCCAGCAGCAGCACCGAACGGCGGCCGATGCTGTCGGAGAGATAGCCGAGCGGATATTGCAGCACGATGCCGCCGATGATCCCGGCGCTCATGAACGAGGCGATGTCGGAGACCCCCAATCCCAGGCTTTCGGCGTAAAGCGGCCCCACCGCGCGGAATGAGGCCGTGGTCAGCCCCACGGTGATGGCGCCTGCCGAGGCCAGCGGCGACACCAGCCACAGGCGTTTCGGGCTGAAGGAGAACGGCGCAGGAGCCGCCGGATTGGACCGGTCGGCGAGCGACACCGGCACGATCGACAGGATGATGAGCATGGTCATCACCGCGAAGATCTCGAAGCCGCCGATTCCGAACACCGGCAGCATGTATTGCGACAGCGTCACCGCGCCCAGATCGACGAACCGGTAGATGGCGAGCGTCCTGGCCCGGTTGGAGTTGGTGGTCTGCGCATTGATCCAGCTTTCGACATTGGCGAACAGCGAGGCGAAGCAGAGACCCGTCACCAGCCGCATCAGGAACCAGAAGAACGGGTCGATCACCATCACCATGGCCAGCGAGGCGCAGGCCGCGACCGCTGTCATGGCGGCAAAGGCGCGGATGTGGCCGGACGTCCTCAAAAGCCAGGGCGTCATCCAGCAGCCGATGATGAACCCGAGGTAATAGCCTGCGCCCGAAAGCCCGATGACGGTGGGTGAAAACCCCTCGATCGAGCCGCGCAACGAGATCAGCGTGCCCTGCAATCCGTTGCCTGCCAGCAGCACGCCGGCGGTTGTCAGGAGCGGGACCAGGGGACGGAGCGAATGCATGACATGCCGGATGCAAGAAACAGGAACGCAAGTCCTACATCTAATTTGTCCGGCCGTCGTGATGAAATCCCGCCAATGCACAGCCCGATTGCGCCGTTTCGCCTTGACAAACCGGGTGGGTCATGCGCTTTTCCGCGCGATTTTTACCGTGCGCCGAGGCGGCG
The DNA here is from genome assembly GCA_018829385.1 of Alphaproteobacteria bacterium. GTDB lineage: Bacteria > Pseudomonadota > Alphaproteobacteria > Rhizobiales > Rhizobiaceae > Hoeflea. The sequence goes on along the minus strand of JAHJUC010000193.1, from coordinate 1,572 downwards.
ATGTGCGTGTCCATCGCACCCTGCCGAGCCGCCGTTTCCAGCCATTGGTCCAGCCACCGAGGATATGCCATGCATCGCTACCGTTCCCACACCTGCGCCGCGCTCCGCAAGAGCGATGCGGGCGCCACCGTCCGGCTTTCGGGCTGGGTGCACCGCGTACGCGACCATGGCGGTCTGCTGTTCATCGACCTGCGCGACCACTACGGCCTGACCCAGATCGTCGCCGATCCGGATTCGCCTGCCTTCAAGGCGGCCGAGACCGTGCGCGGCGAATGGGTGATCCGCGTCGACGGCCTGGTCAAGGAACGCACAGCCGAAACCATCAACCCGAACATCGGTACCGGCGAGATCGAGGTCTTTGCCCAGGACATCGAGATCCTGTCGGCGGCCAAGGAATTGCCGCTGCCGGTGTTCGGCGAGCCGGACTACCCCGAGGACGTGCGCCTGAAATACCGCTTCCTCGATCTGCGCCGCGAGACGCTGCACAGGAACATCGTCACCCGCACCAGGGTGATCGCCGACATGCGCCGCCGCATGACCGAGATCGGTTTCGCCGAATACGCGACGCCGATCCTGACCGCGTCGTCGCCCGAGGGCGCGCGCGACTTCCTGGTGCCGAGCCGCATCCATCCCGGCCAGTTCTACGCGCTGCCGCAGGCGCCGCAGCAGTACAAGCAGCTGCTGATGGTCGCCGGTTTCGACCGCTATTTCCAGATCGCACCGTGTTTCCGCGACGAGGACCCGCGCGCCGACCGGCTGCCGGGCGAATTCTACCAGCTCGACCTCGAGATGAGCTTCGTCACCCAGGAAGATGTCTGGGACACGATGGAGCCGGTGATGCGCGGCGTCTTCGAGGAATTCGCCGAAGGCAAGCCGGTGACGCAGAAGTTCCGCCGCATTCCCTACGATCAGGCGATCCGCACCTACGGCTCCGACAAGCCGGACCTGAGGAACCCGATCGAGATGCAGGCCGTCACCGAGCATTTTGCCGGCTCCGGCTTCAAGGTCTTCGCCGGCATGATCGCCAACAACCCGAAGGTCGAGGTCTGGGCGATCCCCGCCAAGACCGGCGGTTCGCGCGCCTTCTGCGACCGGATGAACTCCTGGGCGCAAGGCCAGGGCCAACCGGGTCTCGGCTACATCTTCTGGCGCAAGGAAGGCGATACGCTGGAAGGCGCCGGCCCGATCGCCAAGAACATCGGCCCGGAACGCACCGAGGCGATCCGCCTCCAGATGGGGCTTGACGATGGCGACGCCTGCTTCTTCGCCGCCGGCGATCCGGCCAAGTTCGCCAAGTTTGCGGGCGATGCCCGCACCCGCGCCGGCGAGGAGCTCAACCTTGTCGACCAGGACCGCTTCGAGCTCTGCTGGATCGTCGATTTCCCGTTCTACGAATGGGACGAGGACGCCAAGAAGGTGGAGTTTGCCCACAACCCGTTCTCGATGCCGCAGGGCGGCATGGAAGCGCTGGAAACCCAGGACCCGCTGACGCTGAAGGCCTACCAGTACGATCTGGTCTGCAACGGCTTCGAGATCGCCTCCGGCTCGATCCGGAACCAGTCGCCTGAGCTG
>JAHJUC010000023.1 GCA_018829385.1 Alphaproteobacteria bacterium | reverse complement strand
GGCATCGTCAAGCCGGGTCGACAGGCCGCGGGCGAGATCCATGGTCACATGCTGGCCGCCCAGCGCAATCGCGTCGGCGTAGACCAGCTTGCCTTCGGAAAACACCGAGATCGTGGTGGTGCCGCCGCCCATGTCGATGGCCGCGCAGCCCATCTCGGCCTCGTCGGAAACCAGCGCCGCGAGCCCGGACGCATAGGGTGTCGCCACCATCGCCTCGACCGTCAGGTGCGCCCGGTTGATCGACAGCTCGAGGTTCTTGAGCGGCGCCCGATCGGCCGTCAGCACATGCATGTCGACGCCCAAGAGGTCGCCATACATGCCGGCCGGATCGCGGATGCCGCGCTCGCCATCGAGCGTGTAGCTCGAAGGCAGCGAATGCAGGATGGCACGCTCGTGGTGCTGGCTCTGCCGGGTTGCGGCATTGACCACCTTGGCGAGATCGCCCGAGGCGATTTCGTGGCCACCGAGATTGACCGAGGCGGAATGGGTCTCGCTCTTCAGCCGCCCGGCGGTGACATTGACGATCAGGCTTTCGACCGTGACGCCGGCCATCCGTTCGGCGGAATCGACTGCCAGCCGCACCGAGCTTTCGACCGCGTCCATGTCGGAAATGACGCCGGCCTTCAGCCCGCGCGACTTCTGGTGGCCGATGCCGAGGATCTCGATGCTGTGGGTGCGGCCCGACAGCACTTCGGCGCCTTCGACCGGGGTCAGCCGGCCGATCATGCAGACCACTTTCGACGAGCCGATGTCCAGCACCGTGACGATGCTGACGCGCTTCGACGAAAGCGGCTTGAGCCGGGGCAGCATGGAAGAGGGACGAAACAGGTTCACGATTTCTGCCCCGCCTTGATCAGCTTGGCGCGGGCTTCCAGCGCCTGCTTGCGGCGCTCGTGGGAGGCTTCGCTCAACCGCAGCGTCACCCGGTCCTCAAGACGCAGGTCGACAGCGGTAATGTCGCGCGAGAGCACGTCGCGCCCGGCGTCGAATTCGGCAAAGCGCTTCAGCGCCGCGCCGACATCGTCGGCGGGCAGGCTCAGTGTCACGCCATTGTCGAGCCGCAGGTCCCAGCGCCGGTCGGCGATGCGGATCGCGGCCTTCACCCGGGCGCGCAGCTCGGGATGGAACAGCAGCCGTGCCTCGAGTTCGTCGGCATGGCGGTCGGCGCCCAGGCCGACATAGAGCGGAAGCTCGGCATGGCGGGCGCCACTGAGCGGCGCGATCACATCGCCGCGCGCATCGATCAGCGACAGCATGTCGCCATGCTGCCAGATGCCCACCGGCTCGCGTTCGCTCAGCCGCACGGAAAGGCCGCGTGGATAGATCTTCTGGACCTGGGCATCGGTGACCCAGGGCAGTTCGATCAGCTTCTGGCGCGCCGCATGCGCGTCGATCACCACGACCGACGTCGATCCGTCCAGTCCGAGCTGCTGCAGGATGTCGATGTCGGAGGTCTCGACATTGCCGCTGACATGCACGTCCTCGAGCGCAAAGCCGGCACCCGTGGTCACCGCCTGCGTCACCGTATATGTGTGACCGCCAAGCGCCATGCCGTAAAAGCCGGTGGCGGCGAAGAAGGCGAAGGCGGCAACGGAACCGGCATGCGGCCGGATACCGACCCGGCCGGTGGCGAGTGCTGCGGCATAGCGCGCGGGACGGCGCAGGAAACGCGGCAGGACAAACGCCCCGGAGAACGTATCACGTCCCGGTGCGCTGGCCGCTTGAGCGGCTCTGCCATTGTTTCCCGTTATCGACGACACGAAGCGTCCTCCACCATCCAGCTGACAAATTCTTCAAACGAATGCCCCGCCTGCAGGGCCATTTCTGGCGCAAGGGACGTCGGTGTCATGCCGGGCTGGGTGTTGATTTCGAGCCAGATGACCTCTCCGTCTTCGGAGAAACGGTCATCATAACGGAAATCCGACCTGCTCACGCCGCGACAGCCGATCGCTTGATGCGCCTTCAACGCCAACCTACGTATTTTTTGGTAAACAATTGGTGAAATTTCCGCCGGACAAACGTGTTTGGAGCCGCCGGCGACGTATTTAGAGTCATAATCGTAAAAGCTGTGTCCTTGCGGCACGATCTCGGTCACCGCCAGCGCCACATCGCCCATGATCGTGCAGGTCAGTTCCCGCCCGCCGATGTAGCGTTCGACCATGACGGTGTCACCGTATTTCCACTCTTTCGAGGTGATCACCTGCGGCGGATGCGACTGCCCCTCGCTGACGATGACGACGCCGAAGCTCGACCCCTCGTTGACGGGCTTGACCACGTAGGGCGGCTGCATCGGGTGGGCGGATGTGAACTCGTGCCGGTTCATCACCTTGGATTCGGCGACCGGGATACCCACCGCCTTGGCGACGATCTTCGACAGCCGCTTGTCCATGGCCAGTGCCGAAGCCGTCACGCCGGAATGGGTGTAGGGAATGCCCAGATACTCGAGCACGCCCTGGATCGTGCCGTCCTCGCCATAGGGCCCGTGCAGCGCGTTGAAGCAGACATCCGGCTTCAGTTCCGCCAGCACGGAGGCCACGTCCGGACCGACATCGACACGGGTGACCCGATAGCCGGCGTTTTCCAGCGCATCGGCACATGCCGACCCCGAGGAGAGGCTGACCGGCCGCTCGGAGGAGAACCCGCCCATGAGGACGGCCACGTGCTTTTTCGATGTCTCAGCGGTCATGTCATTCCCCTCATACCGAAGCATCTCCGGCGCCAGGCGGATCCCGCACAGCCTGCCCGGAGGCTTCTCGTTCAAATCTGCAGCGCAAGACCGGCGCAAAACCCGGCGCACTACCCCTCAGCATACAAATCGAAGATTGCGCCAAACCGTCGGCGCCGCGACGAAAAAGCAACGCATGGAACCGGCATCATGCCGGTCAAGGAGACCGCGACGAAACCGCCTCTGTTGCCGGATCGCAGGACCGGGAACACCAGATCAGCTCGCGACAAACAACGTCGCACAACTTGGGCTGGCCTGCTTTTACCAGGAGATCGCACGGGATGCCGTGTACAGTTACAGAACCAGCAACACTCACAATTTCGGAAAAACAGTACGTTAATAGTTCTTCTCTATGCTTGGCATCACAAACACAGGCCAAGCGCCCACTCACAAACACTGGTTCGAAAGAAGCCGCATATGGAATCCGCCAATCCGCTCGATACTTTCAAAGCATCGACAGACCCTGTGCGGCAGAATGCGATAGCCGAGGCTTATGCCCCGATAATCCGGACCCTTTTGCTTCCCGGCTGCGCCTATTATTTCCTGATCACGTGGAAACACTGGCAGTTCGAGGTCGGCGGCGACTTGGCGGTGCTGGCGGGCCTGAGTGCGGCCACAGCCCTGGTCTTCTACTACCTGAGACAGCACAAGCTGACTGAGAAATCCCTTACGTTCCGGGGCCTGGAGCAGATCGGCTTGCTGATCAATGCACTAATCTATCTCAATGCCGTCAGCTACATGATGATCCACTTCGAACAATCCAAGCTCGTCTACTTCGCGCTCATGGCCTTGGTGTTTTCCACGACGTGCGTCAGCTTCAGGACGATGTTGTTCAGTGTAACTGCTCCATTGGCAACACTTTACTGGTTCGCGTCAGGTCTCTCGGATGATCTGCTCACACAGTACGCATCCATCAGCATCGCCACCGCCGTTGGTTCGTTGGGTATGGCGGCACTGTTGCGCAAGGCCATCCTTCAGCAGATCGACGCCCGCCTGCTGGCGGACCAACTGGCAGAGAAGGCGCAACGCCTTGCCGATACCGACATGCTGACCGGAATCCCCAACAGACGTGCCATTTTCGACAAAATCGATTATCTGGTCCGGCAGCGTCGGCCGTTCTGGATGGGTATTTTCGACCTCGACGGCTTCAAGGGGATCAACGATGTCTATGGCCACATGGTTGGCGACACCCTGTTGCGCGCGGTTGTCGACCGAGCAGCCGGGCTCGATCTGGAAGGGGCTACCTTCGGACGTATCGGCGGCGATGAATTCATTGCAATCTTCTCCGGCGATCTGAGCGAAGAGAAGGTCGAGCAGCTCGGCAATAATATCATAGAAGAAATCAGCTGCCCCTACCCGGTTGACCTGATGCAGCTCAAGATCGGCGCCTCGGCAGGCTTTGCTCACTTCCCCAGCATGGGCGCTTCCGGCGCCCAGCTTTATGAGAAAGCCGATTTTGCTCTCTACAAGGCCAAGACGCAGAACCGCGGACAGTGCATCCTGTTTGACACGGCCGAAGACAAGGAGATGAAACAGGCGATCGAAATCGAGCGCGAACTGCGCGAAGGCGATCTCGAGAACGAGCTTTTCCTGCTGTTTCAGCCGCAATACTCGCCCACGCAGAAGCGCGTGGTCGGCTTCGAGGCCCTGGCGCGCTGGCAGAACCCGAAATTGGGCCTGGTGCGCCCCGACCTTTTCATCAGGGCGGCGGAACGCTCCGGCCACATCCGCACGGTGACCGACATCCTGTTCAGGAAAGGCCTCGCCGAACTGGCCGGGTGGCCAAAGGACATCAGCCTCTCCTTCAACCTGTCGGCGCAGGACATTTCAAATCATGCCTTCATCCTGTCCCTGATGGGGCAGATCATGGACTCCGGCATCGCGCCAGGCCGTCTGGAATTCGAGATCACCGAAACGGCGGTCATGTCCGATCTTGAAAAATCGCGGGCGCTTCTCAAGCTGTTGCGGGCCAGCGGCTGCAAGATCGCGCTCGATGACTTCGGATCGGGGTATTCGAGCTTCGAGTACCTCGACCAGTTGCCGCTCGACAAGGTCAAGATCGACAGAAGCTTTGTCCGCAAGGTGTCCCACAGCGTCACATCGAAGGAGATCGTTGCCGGGGTCATCGGTCTGTGCCGCAAGCTCGACCTGCGCTGCGTTCTCGAAGGCGTCGAGACGGAAGCCGAGATGGACGTGCTCGGCAAGCTGGAGCCGGATCTGATCCAGGGGTATCTGTTCGGAAGGCCGATGAGCCCCGAAGACGCGCTGCGAAGGATCATGGACCAGGATGGAACCCCCGTCCGCCATGCGCCCGTCCCCCGCTCCGCGTGAGACGCGACAGGCTTCGAAAAAGCCGGAGCCCGACAAATCACATCACAAGAGGATGAACCGCGCCAAACGAACGCCGGGTCAAGGCCGGTTCATTCTTCCAAGAAAAATCAATCCTTCCGCCGAACAGGCGCAGATGAACCCGGCAGGGCGAATAAAGGTAAGGTCTTATCCTCTATCCTGGCGGAAAGCAGACAAAGGGATCAGGCAACCTTGCGCCCGACTTCGGTCCTGCTATCGCAATCGTCGCTGGTCTCGTGGCAGAGCACGATCCTGTTGCGGCCGCCCGACTTGGCGGCATAGAGCGCCTTGTCCGCCCTGGAAAACACCTCTCCGAACTGCTCCTCGGGCAATGCCCGGGCCAGTCCCCCAGAGACCGTGACGGAAAACCCGCCCTCGCCCGCCTCGATCCGCATGCCGGCAATCCTCAGCCGCGCGACCTCGCCAAGCGCGGCGAACTCCGCCAAGGGCATGTCCCAGCAGAACACGGCAAATTCCTCGCCGCCGATCCGGGCGCACAGGCACCGTTCCGAGAACACCTTTGCAAGCATCTGGGCGACCTTGACGATCACCTCGTCGCCGGTCATGTGCCCATAGGTGTCATTAACCGACTTGAACCGGTCCAGATCGATCACCAGCATCGCCTTGTCCCGGTCGCAGCGGTCGAACTGCTCGAGAAAGGCGCGCCGGTTGGCAAGCCCCGAAAGCATGTCGGTGCGGCTGAGCTTCTCGAACTCCGCCCGCGAAACGCCCAGGTCATGGATGGCGAATCCGACCGCGATATAGGCGGCGACCGAGACGACAAAGGTGATCGGCGGGGTCAGCACCGTGGCGATGATCAGCGCCGAGCCGAGCCCGTAAGGCAAAAGGTCGAACCCGTGGAGCAGGAAATGGGCGCAAAGATTGAGGCCATAGGCCACCAGGGACACCTTGAGCGCCACCCAGACCGACTTGCGGCAGACGTCACGATAGCTGGCGAATTCCCCGAACATCAGCTGATCGACAATCCATCTGCGGATGACGCTGACCATGAAACCACTCCTTTTTCAGGGGGCAATTCTACGGAGGCTGCATTAAGAATATGTTTCCAATAGACATTTTCCGAATCTCGGCCGCGCCCTCGGGGCGGCCGCGGCTGCGGGCGGGACGTGGCCCATGCGCCTTGCGACAGCTTTCTCCGGCTTGTGCGGCGGCCCGGTTCCATGTCACCTGTCTCACGCCATTCACCTGCCCCGCCAAAGGAGACCCGCTTGATGAAACCGGAATGGAAAACCACCCCGTCAGGCAAGCTGCGCGGCAAGGGCCTGGGACTGCCGTTCGAAGGCATCAGCGGGCCGTTCAACGCCATCACCGATGTACCCGGCGTCACGGTCGGCTATTGCACGATCGTTGAAGGCGACGGGGCGCTCAGGCAAGGTGCCGGTCCGGTCCGCACCGGCGTGACCGCGATCGTGCCGCGGCCGCTCGAACAGATCCATCAACCGCTGTTCGCCGGTTTCTTCAGCCTCAACGGCAATGGCGAATTGAGCGGCACCCATTACATCGAGGAAACCGGCAAGATGGCGCTGCCGGTCACCATCACCAACACCCATTCCTGCGGCATCGCCCGCGACGCGACCATCAGATGGGCCGTCGATTTTCTCGCCGAACGCTACCACGACGATTTCGCGCTGCCGGTGGCGGCCGAGACCTATGACGGGTTTCTCAACGACATCAACGGTTTTCATGTCGAGGCCCGGCACGTGATCGACGCGATCGGCGCGGCGCGCGGCGGCGCCATCGAGGAAGGCAGCGTCGGCGGTGGCACCGGCATGAAGTGTTTTGGCTTCAAGGCCGGCTCGGGGACTTCGTCGCGGCTGGTCGGTTATGACGGAGAGGAGTTTACCGTCGGCGTCTTCGTGCAGGCCAATTTCGGTACCCGCCGGCACCTCACCGTGCTCGGCAAGAACATTGGCGCCGATCCGGACCTGCCGCAGATGCTGACCAACACCAAGGATACCGACCTCTCGTCGATCATCGCGATCATCGCCACCGACGCACCGTTCCTGCCGCATCAGTTGAAGCGCCTCGCCCGCCGCGCCAGCTTCGGCATCGGCAGGACCGGCGGCATGGCCACCCACGGCTCGGGCGATCTGTTCCTGGCCTTCTCGACCGCCGCATCGGATCTGGGCGGCGGCGCGATGCGCAGCGTGCGGTTCGTGCCGGACGAGGACATCGACCCGTTCTTCGAGGCCGTGGTGCAGGCCACCGAGGAAGCCATCCTCAATTCGATGATCGCCAACGAGGGCATGACCGGCCGCGACGGGAATTTCGTGCCAGCGCTGCCGCACGGGGTGGTGAAGGCGGCGCTGGGATTAGACGACTGAAGCGTTCCGGGGCCGGTGAATCGCTGACGGTCGGACGGCCGGCTTCACACCATCTGCCCGAGGAATTCCTGCACCAAGTGGCCGGGCTCGAACAGGCCCAGCCGCTTGATTTCCCAGTCGAGGCGGATGCCGGAGTTTTCCAGCACCCGGGCGCGAACCGTCTCGCCGAGGTATTCGAGCTCATAGCCCGAGGCCGTTCCGGTGTTGATCATGAAGTTGCAGTGCATCGGCGACATCTGCGCGCCGCCGATGGTCAGCCCGCGGCAGCCGGCCTCGTCGATCACCTTCCAGGCCGAATGGCCTTCCGGGTTCTTGAAGGTCGAGCCGCCGGTCTTCTCGCGGATCGGCTGCACCGTCTCGCGGTGATGCTGCACGGCGTCCATGGCGGCGCGGATCTCGTCCCTGTCGGCGGG
>JAHJUC010000192.1 GCA_018829385.1 Alphaproteobacteria bacterium | reverse complement strand
TGGTGCAGCAAGGCCCAGCTCACCGGAACCTGGGTCAGGATGACGACGATCCCGATCATCGCCTGAATGGCGACCATTGCGAACAACACCACCGCGCGGCGGCAATGGGTGCTTCCCCGGTCGCGCCGGATCGAGGCAACCATGTGCCACAATGCCAGGGCGAAGAGCAGGTAACCGCCAAGGCGATGGACGAATTGTACGGTCAGTTCGTTTTCAAAGAAATTGCGCCAGGCAGGCGAGATTTCCAGAAGTCCCGCGGGCACGATCGCCCCGTTCATCAGCGGCCAGGTGTTCGACGCCAGGCCCGCGTCGAGGCCGGCGACGAGGCCGCCGAGATAGATCTGCACCAGAATGAGGCCCGCAAGGGCCCCTGCTCCACGTTGCAGGCCGATACTGGGAACCGGATCGTCCGAATGCCGGGCCAGTCCGCGCATGACCCAGACAATCGCCGCGAAAATCAGACAGGCGAGCGTGAGGTGCGTGGCCAACCGGTACTGGCTGACATCGACCCGGTCGACGAGGCCCGAGGCCACCATCCACCAGCCGACGGCGCCCTGCAGGCCGCCGAGAACCAGAAGCCCGAACAGCGGCCAGCGCAGGCGCTTTTCAACACGTCCGCTAAACAGGAAAAACAGGAACGGCACGCCGAACAGTACGCCGACGCCGCGGGCGAGAAACCGGTGCGCCCATTCCCACCAGTAGATGGTCTTGAATTCGTCCAGGCTCATGCCCTTGTTGATCAGCTGGTATTCGGGGATCTGCCGGTAGAGTTCGAGTTCTTCCTGCCATTCGGCCTCGCTCAGCGGCGGGATGACACCGTGGATCGGTTTCCACTCGGTGATCGACAGGCCGGAATCGGTCAGGCGCGTCGCGCCGCCGACCAGCACCAGCGCCAGAATGGCGACCAGCACGATTGAGAGCCAGACGCGTTGCGCCGCCCGGTTGCGCCGGATGCGCTGCTGCTCGGCCATCACCGAACCGGGCACCGAACCGGCGCCCGGCGACGATGTCTCCTGGTTTTCAGTATGCGGAGCGGTGGTCCTGGCAGTCATGTCCGGCTTCTTCCTTCAAACAACACGGCGGACATGTGCACCACAGCTTGGTGCAAGGCAAGGGTTATGGCTTTGCGGCATGCCGTCGCGGCGCGACTGCCGATCCCGCTTTCCCTTGCGTTCAGCCCCAAAGCCGCTATGTCGGTGGCTGCACCGTTGGAACGCACACAGTCACAAGGCCTGCCCCATGCCCGTCCGTCTCAAGAAGTTCATCGGAATGATGATCATCGTCGCGCTGGTGGTGATCTACGCGCTTGTCGCCACAACGGTCGCCACCTACCGTCTGGCGGAATCGGCCTGGTACGTGCACCTGCTGTATTTCCTGTTCACGGGTGTTCTGTGGGTGGTGCCGGCCATGTTCGTGATCCGCTGGATGGAGCGTCCGCCGAAGAACAAGCAGGCCTGACGCCCTGCCGCATTCGCCCGCGCGCCGAGCCTTTGGACCGGTCCGGGCGTTAACGCCGCGTTAGCCTTCTGTCAGGCTTTTCTCGGCCCGGCCACACCTGTTTACCCGATTTTTGACACTCCGGCGTCATGCTCCGCGCGAGAAGCAAGAACTCCCGAGAGCGTTGACACAATGGCAAATGCACAGGACATCCCCGCGCCGCTGGCCTCGTCCGCAAGGCGCGCCCATCCGACTGCAGAGCGGCTTTCAGCGCGGGTGACATCGAGCCTGGAACCCGTCTTCGACCTGTGGCAGTCGCTGGAATCCGATCCGGCGATGACGTTTCACCAGAGCCGCGCCTGGGTCGAGGCGTGGGCTCGCGGCACCGGCGCGGAGCTCGCCATCGTGACACTGGAGCAGGACGGAACTCCGTTCGCCATCCTGCCGCTCGAAATCGACCGGATGGGCGGGCTGAAAATCGCCCGTTTCGCGGGAACCGCCTATTCGAACGAAAACACCGGCCTGATCAGCACGACAAAGCAGAACCGCATTGGACCGGTTTCCGCCGCCCAGTTGGCCGCCGCGCTGACCCGGGCCGGGCTGGCGGCCGACATCGTGCTGTTTGACAAGATGACGCCGGAAGCCGCCGCCCGTGTTCCGTTTTCGGAATTGCCGCGGGTTTTCCACCAGAATCCGAGCTTCCAGCTTCCCCTGTTCGAGGACTTCAACGCGGTGCTGGCGCAGATCAACGGCAAGCGCCGCCGCAAGAAGTTCCGCGTCTCGGAACGGCGGCTTGAAGCGATGGGCGGATAC
>JAHJUC010000191.1 GCA_018829385.1 Alphaproteobacteria bacterium | reverse complement strand
TCATGCAGGTCGTGGCGTTTGGTTCCATGGTCGAGACGGACCACCTGTCCGGAGGCCAGCGCAAAGGCCGGAACATCGTCCAGGAACGCAGCGGCAAGGCAATGGTCATCGAGATCGATCGGCGCGACAGTCGGCATGACAGGGCGTCCCTCAGGCTTGGCAGGCGAGGAAGGTCCGCTCGAGCTTCTCGCGATCGAGATCCCGGCCGATGAAGACGATGCGGCTCTCGCGCTTTTCGCCCTCTTTCCATGGTCGCTGATGGTCGCCCTCGACAATCATGTGCACGCCCTGGATGACATAGCGGTCATCGTCGCCGTCAAAAGCGATGATCCCCTTGAGCCTGAGAATGTTGGGGCCCTCGAGCTGGGTGATCTTTTCGATCCAGGGGAAAAACCGCTTCGGATTGACAGGTCCGGCGCGCAACGAAACCGACTGAATCGTCAGGTCGTGGATGGCGGAGGGAGCCGCGTGGTCGTGATGGTCGTGGTGATCATGGCTGTGACCGTGATGGTCATGAGCATGATCGTGATGATGATGGTCATGGTCGCAGTCAGGGCCGCAGGCATGGTCGGGATGGTCATGATCGAGGAAATGCGGATCATTCTCGAGAGCGCGGCTGAGGTCGAAAGCTCCACGGTCAAGCACGGCGTCAAGCGGGACCGAGGCTCGTTCGGTGCGGTGAATCCGAGCCGACGGATTGATTGCCCGCACGGTACGTTCCACCGCCTCGAGCTCTTCGGGGCTCACCAGATCGGTCTTGTTCAGGATCACAACGTCGGCAAAGGCGATTTGATCCTCGGCCTCGCGACTGTCCTTGAGCCGTGCCGGCAGATGCCTTGCGTCCACGAGTGCGACGACAGCATCGAGCCTGGTCTTGGCGCGGACATCGTCATCCATGAAGAAAGTCTGGGCGACAGGCACCGGGTCGGCCAATCCGGTTGTCTCAACGATGATGGCGTCAAACCGGCCGGGACGGCGCATCAGCCCTTCGACGACGCGGATCAGGTCGCCGCGCACGGTGCAGCAGACGCAGCCATTGTTCATCTCGTAGATTTCCTCGTCGGATTCCACGATCAGGTCATTGTCGATGCCGATTTCGCCGAATTCGTTGACGATCACCGCGTAGCGCTTGCCATGGGGCTCGGAAAGGATGCGGTTGAGCAGGGTGGTCTTGCCGGCGCCCAGATAGCCGGTCAGAACGGTCACGGGGATGGGGGCCACAGGGCTGGATACTGGCGCTTCGCTCATCGGATCTCTCAGTCAGGAAGGAGTGTTGGACCCCATATAGGCGTTTCGTGCGGCTTATGCCACTCACAAGGACATGATGTGCCGGGCCAGCGCCTGAGCGGATTGATGCGCCGCTTCGGCACGGCCGCCGATGCACCAGTCTCCACAGGCAAACAAGGTGTTCTCGCGGTTGCCGAGAAAGGGTTGATCCAACGGCGTTTCCACCAAGGCATAGAGCCAGCGATGGACTTCACAATGAACCGGATCGGGCAGGTTTTCGTCAAGCCCGGTCTGCACGCGCATGGCGCTCACCATGGCGGATTTCACCGCGTTACGCTCGCTTTCAATATGCTCGCGGCTCCATTGTGGTGTCGCATGCAGCACAAAGGTTTCACCGGTCCTTGCTGGTTTTGAGCCGTTGCGTGCAATCAGCGACAGCACGTCGGGTTCCTGGCCTCGGATCAGGTCCGGCACGCCTTGCAGACGGGCATCGAACGCCAGCATGGCGGACCAGCAAGGGGCCATGGCGACCTTCTTCAATCGCACGAAGGCGGGATCAAGCGGAGTGAGCAGTTCCAGGGCCTGCGGCGCCGGGATCGCCGGGACAACTCTGGATGCCAGGTAGTCCGGTCCGGCTTCCGAGCGGCCCTCTGTGTGGACCAGGAACTTCCGGTCCTGTTTCACAATCCCGATCACCCTGGTGTCGTATTCAATGTCGAGATCACGGGCCATGGACTTGCCAATTTCGGACATTCCCGGCTTGCCGACCCACCAGGACCGGGCGCTGTCCTTTCCATTCGGATCCCAAGGGGCGAGGTCGCCGCTTTGCGAGAACTCGTTGAGCAGGGATGTAAAACCGGAGGTGCGGCTGGTCAGGTATTGAGCTCCATGATCGAAACTGCCGAAATCGCTGCGGCGCGTCGAAAGGCGGCCACCCGGAGATTTCGATTTCTCTAGGACGACAACCTTTTCGCCGTGACCGGCCAATACCCGGGCAAGTGTCAGGCCTGCCAAGCCGGCGCCAATGACAAGGATGTCGGTTTCGATCATGCTCAATGTTCCGTTCTTCCCGAGCCCCGATGTGGCTTTACCCCCGCAACTAGAGAGATCCTGCGCAATTCAAGCCATGGGCAAGGCCGTCGCCGCAATTGGACGGCCTGCACCTCAGCAGCCTTAGTTGAGTTCATCAACGTCGAATGCGGCCATGTCGGCGAGCAATTCCGCCAGCCCGTTCACCGCATGCGCAAGCAACGCCTCACCCTTCTGCGCGGTTGCCCTGCTGGCCTTGCCTGCGGCGCCTTGCGGATTGAGATCGGACATTTTCCATCCGAACGCGTGCGGGCCATAGGCGCGCAAATGCTTGAACCGTCTGGCGTAGTCCGCCTGGCGGGACGGGAAATCCTGAACCGCGTCGAGGCGCACGAGGTCGGGGCGGATGGCCAGCATCACCGAGGTCTCGATGTCGCCGGCATGGATGTCGAAGGCCTTGTCTTCGGGGGCGATAATGTGGGCCGGAATGCCAAACCGGGTCCAGCTTGTCGCCACCACCAGCATGTTGAACCGAACCCGGGCCTCGGTGGCGACAATCGTCAGCAGCGGCGAGTTGCCGCCATGCGCATTGAGCAGCATGAGCCGCCGGATGCCGCGCGCGGAACAGCTTTCGGCAATGCCGACCCAGCGATTGACCGCATCATCAAAGCCAAGCGTTCGCGTACCTGACACATCCATGTGCTCGATAGAATAGCCGACTGATTCGACCGGCAGGAGTTCGGGCTTTATGGCGGCGGGGGCCGCGTCGCGAAGCCGCTCGGCCACCTGCTCAGCGATCAGTGAGTCGGTCTCGAACGGCAGGTGCGGACCATGCTGCTCATGAGCACCCAGAGGGAGTATCGCAATCGGTACGGGTTGTGGGGGCATAGGGTGGTTATTCCGATCAGGCATCATTAGTGTCTGAACCGTAGGGTGATGGAAACAAGGCCGCAAGAAGGAGCTGTCCATGTCCGCCAAAAAGAAGAGCAAGAGCCAGAAGCCGAAAAAGGGCGACCACGCCGAAGCGCTGTCGATGATCACCCAGGTGGCGCGCAATGCACGGACCGCGCTATCCCGTCACTTGCTCGATCTGGGGCTCTATGCCGGCCAGGACGGCGTCATGCTGGCGCTCGACGCCAGGGACGGCCAGACTCCGGGAGCCATAGCCGTTTCGCTCGGAGTCAAGGCGCCGACAATCACCAAGACCATAGGCCGCCTTGCCGCCCAGGGCTTCCTGCGGCGTGAAGGCTCGCCCGACGACGGCCGGATGATGCTGGTGTTTCTGACCGAAGCGGGGCGGGACCAGATCAAGTCAATCAGGAAATCCCAGCGAAAGACCGAGAAGGCAGCCTTCGCCGGACTGAAGAAGAAGGAGGTTGCGGAACTTCTCAGACTGCTTACGGCTGTGGATGCGAATATCTCGGAGACCCTTAGACCGGACACCGTTTCGGCTTCGGACCCCGCCGCTGCCGCCGATGCAGAAGTGCCGTTGGCTGAAGAGCCGTCGGCTGACGGCGATGCAGGAGAAGTCGTTGCCTGATTGCCAGTCCGGTTTAAACCTTTTAGATTTGTTTAATTGTTTGAATCGGAGCGGTGTGCTCCGTCATGGGGAACCGGAATTTGGCGCAGAAGATCAAGCTTTCAACGATTGCGGAGGCCCTTGGGCTTTCGACCGCAACCGTTTCTCTCGCATTGCGCGACAGTCCGCTGGTTGCGGATGTGACGCGAGACCGCATCAAGGAAAAGGCCATCGAGCTCGGCTATATCTACAACCGGCGCGCGGCCTCGCTCAGAACGTCGCGGTCGGGCATCATCGGGGTTGTCGTGCATGACATCATGAACCCGTTCTATGCCGAAATCCTCAAGGCCATCGAGACGGAACTCGACCGAAGCCGGCAGACCTTCATTCTCTCCAACCACTACGATTCGGTCGACAAGCAGCGCAATTTCATCGAGACGCTGCTGCAGCTGGGCGGGGACGGCGTGATCATGTCGCCGGCGATCGGAACACCGGCGTCGGATATCCGGCTGGCCGAGGACAATGGCATGCCCGCGATCCTGATCGCCCGTTCGGTGCCGGAGATCGATGTGCCTACCTTCCGCGGAGACGATGCCTACGGAACAGCACTTGCGACCAATCATCTGATCAGCCTCGGCCATACCCGCATCGCCATGATCGGCGGAACGGACCATACTTCGACTGGCCGCGACCGCTATGCGGGTTATGCCAATGCGCTGAAAAAGGCCGGCATCGAGGTGGATCCGCAACTGCGGATACCTGGTCCGCGGACCAAGCAGAGCGGCTTTGAGGCGGCGGTGAATTTTCTTGCCAATCCCTTGAAGCCGACTGCAGCGGTCTGCTGGAACGACCTTGTGGCCATCGGGTTGATGAATGGCATCGCGCGTGCGGGGCTTGTGCCCGGAAAGGATATCTCCGTGACTGGCTATGACGATCTCGAGGAAGCGGCCATCGCCACGCCGGCGCTGACCACTGTCTGGAATGGACAATCGGAAGTGGGCCGTTTTGCCGCGCGGGCCCTGCTCGACAAACTCAACGGGTCAAGCGAGGCCGACGGGCTGCACCTGATAAAGCCGGAAATGCGGATCCGGCAATCCACCTCACCCCTCAACCCGGGAGCGGGCCGATGAGCGCTTCACGTCCAACCGTTCTCCTTGCCGGCAAGGTTCATCCCCGCGTCAGGCAGCGGGTCGAGGCCGAATTCGACGCCATTTCGATCGATGCAGCGGACGCTGCCCTTCTGGACGAGGATACCCGCAAACGGATCCGCGGTCTGGCGGCCGCGACGGCGATTTCGGCGGACTTCATCGATTCAATGCCGAACCTCGAGGTGATTGCCAATTTCGGCGTCGGATACGATGCCGTCGATGCCCGTCATGCAGCAACTCGCCAGGTGATGGTGACGAACACACCCGATGTGCTTTCGGAGGAAGTCGCGGATACCACCGTCGGGTTGCTGCTCAACACGGTGCGCGAGCTTCCGAAAGCCGAGGCTTACCTTCGGGCCGGAAAATGGGAGAGCAATGGCGCTTACCCGCTGACATCGCTGAGCCTGAGGGGCCGGACTGTCGGCATCTTCGGGCTGGGGCGGATTGGTCTTGCCATCGCGCGACGGCTGGAAGCATTCGGGTTGCCGATCCACTATCACACGCGCAACAAGCGGTCGGATGTGGCTTACCCGTGGCACGCGCGCCTGGTCGATTTGGCGTCCGCGGTCGACACACTGGTGGTGATTGTCCCCGGCGGGGCGGCGACCGAGAAGGCGGTGAACACCGAGGTTCTGGATGCGCTTGGCCCGCAGGGCGTGCTGATCAGCGTCGGGCGCGGCTCGACGATCGACGAACCGGCGCTGATTGCGGCGCTGACGGACCGCAGGATCGCCGCAGCCGGGCTTGATGTGTTTGCCCATGAGCCGCATGTGCCGCAGGCGCTGATGGATTTGCCGAATGCCTGCCTGTTGCCGCATGTGGCTTCGGCCTCGGAGTCTACACGCAACGCGATGGCTGATCTGGTGGTGGACAATCTGGAAGCATGGCTCGCCGGCCGTCCGGCGCTGACGCCGGTTCCCGAATGCGCCGGTTTTGACCGCGCCGCGTCCTGACGGATATCCTGCAGCGCGCCCGTGAAGGAACTTTTCGCACGGGCGGCGCCGTGATGTCGATCCGGCTTCGATTGCAGAAATGTAGCCGAAACCGGTAAGTTGTCCTGGCTGATCTTACTCGGCGGCTGCGGCCGGGAGCGCGTGGCGGGCACGGACCGCATCACCAAAGGCCGCGAAAATCTTGTCGGAGATCTCGTCGCTGCCGACCCAGTATTCAGGGTGCCACTGCACGCCGATGGCAAAGCCCGGTGCGCCGATGACGCTGACTGCCTCGATCGTGCCGTCTTCGGCCACTGCTTCGACCGCCAGCCGGGGCGCCAGCTCGGAAATGGCCTGGCGGTGGAGCGAATTCACCTTCACCTCACCATGCCCGACGATGGATGCGAGACAACTTCCTTCCCTGACCTTGATGGTATGGCGGATGGCAAACGCTACGTCCCTGTCTTCGGTCTGGGGCTTGCGATGGTCCATCCGCCCCGGAAGTTCCTGGATCTCGGTTGCAAGCGAGCCGCCAAGCGCGACATTGAGCTCCTGGATACCGCGGCAGATGGCCAATAACGGGATGCCGCGTTCAATGGCCCGGCGGATGAGCGGCAGGCTGAGCTGGTCACGGGCGGGATCAAACGGACCGTGATGTTCGGTCTCCTCTTCTCCATAATTGGATGGATGGACATTTGACCGCGACCCGCTGATCAGCACGCCGTCGACGCGATCCAGCACCATGTCGACATCCGTTCCTTCCGTCAGTGCGGGAACAACAAGCGGCAGGACATTCGATCCCTTCACCGCAGCCATGATGTACTGGTCAGGGGCGGCGTGCCAGGTGTATCCATCGAATTCGCGGATATCTGCCGGTATTGCGACTAGTCCACTGTGCATCGCCCAATTCCCTTGATTTGCCCAGCCGCATTCCCGCGACACCAAGTCAGCGGTTTTTGCGGTTCGCGGCATTTTTGTCAATTCCGCCGGCTTCCGATTGAGGCATGAAAATTATGAATATTTTTACTCGAATTTGCTGGGCCTGCAACTGGCAAGAAAAATTGACCATTGCGGCTGAAATTGCCCTCTTTCGCTTGAAAGGCCTGCCGCAACATGGTTAGGTCAGTTGCATGTCGCTGGGGTGCAAATGGTAGACTAATCCCTTGCCTCGCGGCGTTACTTCAACTGGGAGGTTTTTATGGATCGTCGTTCCTTTATCAAAAAGGCTGGGGTAGCCGGTGCAGGCGCTGCAGCTGCAACAACCCTGGCAGCTCCGGCCATTGCACAGACAATGCCGAAAGTCACATGGCGTTGCTCTTCGGGTTTCCCGAAGGCGCTTGACACCATCTACGGCGCAGCCGAAGTGTTCGCGCAGGCCGTTTCCGAAGCAACAGATGGCAATTTCGAAATCCAGACCTACGGCGCTGGCGAGATTGTTGGCGCGCTTGAAGGCGCTGACGCGGTTCGCGACGGAACCATCGAAGTGGCTCACACCGCTTCGTACTACTTCTTCGGCAAGGACCCGACCTGGGCATTCGGAACCGGCGTTCCGTTCGGCCTCAACCAGCGCATGACCAATGGCTGGCTCTACGAGGGCGGCGGGCTTGAGCTGCTCAACGAGTTCTATGCCGGCAACAACATGATTGCATTCCCGGCTGGCAACACGGGCGCCCAGATGGGCGGTTGGTTCCGCAAGGAAATCAACACCGTGGCCGACATGCAGGGCCTCAAGATGCGTATCGGCGGCTTCGGCGGCCGAATCATCCAGGAAGTCGGCGTTGTGCCGCAGAACATTCCTGGCGGCGACATCTATGCTGCGCTTGAAAAGGGCACCATCGACGCGGCCGAATTCGTCGGCCCGTACGACGACTCCAAGCTGGGCTTCAACAAGGTTGCTCCGTACTTCTACTACCCCGGCTGGTGGGAAGGCGGCGTGACGCTGATGAACCTGATCAACCTGGACAAGTGGAACGAGCTGCCGAGCGCCTACAAGGGTGTGGTCAAGTCGGCTTCGGCACTGGCCAACAGCGTGATGATGGCGCGTTACGACACGCTCAATCCTCCGGCTCTGAAGAAGCTGGTGTCGGAAGGCACCAAGCTGCGCCCCTACAGCCTCGAGATTCTGGAAGCCTGCTTCAACGCAGCCAACAAGGTGTATGGCGAAATCGGCGCCGAGAACGCTGCCTTCAAGAAGATCCATGACAGCTACATGGGGTATCGCGGCGACGGCTACCTCTGGTTCCAGCTGGCCGAATACAACATGGACACCTTCATGATGATTCAGCAGCGCGGCGGCAAGCTCTAAGCACGCCTGCCTCAAAGCCAAGCCTTCAAGGCCCCGGAACTGAAAAGTTCCGGGGCTTTTTCGTGCCCAGATGTTCAGGGTTGGTGCAGTTCGCACCTTCGGAAAAGCCATGCCTTTCCGTCCAAAATCAGGCCACGAGTCAGTCAATTCGCCTTGGGGCGGGATTGCGCGGGTTTGCCTGACAGCAGGTGGCGCCAGACCGACCAATCCCGAGTGCGCGACGAAGAAAGGCCAATGGGCCTGGTTCCACTGCCGATGCGATCATCTTGCGATCCGAGGCGTCGGTCACGGCGCATGAAAAACCCGGCGGGTGGTCCGCCGGGTTTGATCTTCGAGAAGAAGCAGCTCATGACGGTCTTGGGACCGCCCTGGCTCCTGTCAATCGAACTTAGGCAGCCCGGATGCGCCGCCCGGAGCAGGCAAGCCTCCCGGAGCAGGCAGGGCACCGCCTTCGGCCGGTTCCGCCGGGGCTCCGAAGCTCGGCATGGCCGGCATGCCATTGCCGGGTTCTCCAAGGCCTGGCGCGCCAGGAAGACTCAGCCCTCCATCGAGGCTCAGACCCGAGCCGGGCAGACCGAATCCGCCGCCGCCGATGCTGTTGATCTCCTGGTTGATGTCGCCCTGATCCATGATCACCGGTTCGGTCTTGTAGTGAGTGACAAGACCCGGGAAGGCAATCAGGATACCCAGCATGACGATCTGGATGATGATGAAGGGGAGGGTGCCGGTGTAGATCGATTTGGTCGAAATCGGCTCGATCATGCGATCGGTTGTTTCGTCATGCCAGGCTCTGATCGGTGCTACCGAACGCAGGTAGAACAGGGCAAATCCGAAGGGCGGGGTGAGGAAGCTGGCCTGCAGGTTGAACCCGAGCAGCACGCCAAACCAGATCAGATCGATGCCAAGCTTCTCGGCCACCGGCGCCAGCAGAGGCACCATGATGAAGGCGATCTCGAAGAAATCGAGGAAGCAGCCCAGAATGAAGACGACGATCGAGACGGTGATCAGGAAGCCGGTCTCTCCGCCAGGCAGGGCCAGCAGAAGCTCTTCGACCCAGCGGTCACCGGAGATGCCGTAGAACGTGAGAGCGAAGACGCGCGCACCGATCAGGATGAACATCACGAAGGTGGCAAGCTTGGCGGTGGAATCGAGCGCCTGGAGAAGCGTCTTCCTGTCGAGCCGCCCTTTCATGATCGACATGACCAGCGCGCCAGTGGCTCCCATGGCGCCGCCTTCGGTCGGGGTCGCGATGCCGAGGAAGATCGTTCCGAGAACCAGAAAGATCAGTGCAAGCGGCGGGATCAGGACGATTACGACCTGCTCGGCCATCTTGGACAGGTATCCCAGGTTCCAGGCGCGATTGAGCAGGGCAAAGGCATAGGGGATGATCGTGGCAACCAGCGCGGACCAGACCACCCGTGTTTCATAGCGCAGATCATCAAAGACAAAGAGATCGCAGATGAAGAACAGCGCGATTGCCAGGCCGATGATGATGTAGAGCGAGGCTCCGCCATTTCCGAGCGGACGGGCTTCGGGCGGCAGGGCGGGCACCCATTGCGGCTTGATCAGCGTGATGGCGAAAATGTAGGCGCAATACATGCCGACGATGATCATCGCCGGGAAAAAGGCGCCGACATACATGTCGCCGACCGACCGGCCGAGCTGGTCGGCCATGACGATCAGGACGAGAGATGGCGGGATGATCTGCGCCAGCGTACCCGATGCGGCAATCGTGCCTGCCGCGAGGCCGGGATGGTAGTTGTAGCGCATCATGATCGGCAGCGAGATCAAGCCCATTGCAATGACGGACGCCGCGACCACACCCGTGGTGGCCGCCAGCAGTGCGCCGACGATGACAACGGCAAATGCAAGGCCGCCGCGGAGGGTTCCGAAGAGCTGGCCAATCGTGTCAAGCAGGTCCTCGGCCATGCGCGAGCGTTCCAGGATCAGCCCCATGAAGGTGAAGAACGGGATCGCCAGCAACGTGTCGTTGCGCATCACGTCGAAGACGCGGTTCATGTTCGCCTGTGCCAGGGGCCAGAACAGCCGGATCTCCGGAGAGATATGGCTCAGTTCAACGCCAAC
>JAHJUC010000190.1 GCA_018829385.1 Alphaproteobacteria bacterium | reverse complement strand
ACAAGACTTGAATCCGTGGCCTGCCGGTGTCCTGCCGGCAGGCCTTTGTCTGTCCAGATAGATTCAGGCCTTCCGCACCCACGCCCGCGTGTCGTGGAATGCGGCGCCGCCATAGGGGGCGCAGGAATCGGCGCCGGTCAACGTGTTGATGCCCTCCCCGCCCTTGAAGGCGGAGTTCGGCCAGAGCCCTTCGTGAATGACGACGCCGCGGCGCTGACCGGCGTCGAGCCTGGCATGCATGGCAAGATCACCGCGGGTGTTGCCGAGCCGCACCCTGTCGCCATCCGCAATCCCGAGACTGGCGGCGTCCTCCGGGTGGATCAAGAGCTCGGGGCGCTTTTCCTTGGACCTTGACGACGGCGTTTCGGCAAAGGTGGAGTTGAGGAACGAGCGCGACGGCGATGTCGCCAGCCGGAAGGGATGATCCGCATCGGCGCTTTCGATCAGCTCGACGTGATCGGGAAACTCCGGCAATTGCTCCACCGGGCCTTGCGGGCCCATGCGTTTGGGCGGCCTGTTGGCGGCGGGCGTTCCGGTCCAGTCGGGCCGGAAGCGGTACTTGCCATCCTTGTGGGCAAATCCTTTGAGAAAATGCGCGGTCTCGAAATCGGACTGGACATCGGCCCATTTGCCGGCCTTGAAGCTGTCGAAGTCACCCAAGCTCCGCTTGTCGAGCATGATGTCGATATGCTGGCGTTCGCTGAGACCAAAGCCTTCGCGGTCGGCGACGCCGAGACGCTTGCCCAGTTCCTCGATCACATGGTGATTGGGTTTCGGGCCTTCGGGCGGGTCGACCAGCTTCGGGCCGAGCACGATGTGCTGGTGGCCGCCGCCGCGATAGATGTCGTCGTGTTCGAAAAACATGGTGGCGGGCAGCACCACATCCGCGTAGCGCGCCGTATCGGTCATGAACTGCTCGTGGACGGCGAGAAACAGGTCCTCGCGCCTGAGCCCCTCGATCACCTTGCGCTGCTCGGGCGCGACATTGGCGGGATTGGTGTTCTGGACCAGCATGGCGGTGACCGGCGGGCCGCCATTCAGCGCGTCTGCGTCCCCGGTCAGTATCCGGCCGATCTTGGACTGGTCGAGCCAGCGCAGGCCGGGATCGTAGTGCTTGCGGCCTTCGAGCAGTGACTTGTCGAGCCGGAAGATGTCCGAGTTGGAATGAAACGCGCCGCCGCCCTCATACTGGTAGCTGCCGGTGCAGACCGCGAGCGACAGCGCCGCATGCATGTTGACCGCGCCGTTGCGCTGCCGGGTGAAACCGTAACCAAGCCGGAAGAAGGTCCGTTTCGTCGTGCCGACCAATCGCGCGAAGGCCTCGATCTCGGCCACCGGCACACCGCAGATGGGTTCTGCCCATTCCGGCGTCCTGTTCTGCAAATGTGATTCAAGGCCTGCCGGGTCATCACTGAATTTGTTGAGATAATCGCGATCGGCCAAGCCCTCGCGGAACAGCACATGCATCACCGCGCAGGCGAAGGCGCCGTCGGTGCCGGGCTTGAGCAGCACCTTGATGTCGGCCTGTTTCATGGTCGGGGTGTCGTAGATGTCGATGACCACGATCCTGGCGCCGCGCTCCTTGCGGGCGCGGATGGCATGGGTCATGACGTTGACCTGGGTCGAGACTGCATTGGTGCCCCAGATCACCACGCAGTCGGATTTGGCCATCTCACGCGGATCGGAGCCGCGCATGGCGCCCGCTCCCATAGCGAAGCCGGTCCAGGCCATGTTGGTGCAGAAACTGTCGAACTGGTTGGAGTAGCGCTTGGCGTGCCGGAGCCGATGGATGCCGTCGCGCTGCACCAACCCCATGGTGCCGGCATAATAGTTGAGCCAGACCGTCTCGGAGCCAAATCTTGCCTCCGCCTGCTCGAATTTCTCGGCTATCAGGTCGAGCGCCGCCCCGAAGCTCGCCTCCTTCCATTGCCCCTCGCCTTTCGCGCCTGAGCGGATCAGCGGCTTGAGCAGCCGCTCGGGGTGGTGGATGCGCTCGGCATAGCGGGCCACCTTGGCGCAGATGACGCCGGCGGTGTAGCTGTTGGCGGCATCGCCGCGCACCCGGCCGATGCGGTTGTGCGCAAGCAGTTCCACCTCCAGCGCACAGGTCGACGGACAGTCATGCGGACAGGCGGAATGGCCGATGGCGGTGACCGCAGCGGAATCGAGGGCGGCGGAATCAAGGGGGGTCGCGTCATTCATGCTTTCTCTATAAGAGAATTTGCGACGCCGCGCCACGCCGCGCAGCGGTTCATCAGATCAAATCAGGGACGCATCACGCCAGACGATGAATTACCGTCACAGCTACCACGCGGGCAATTTCGCCGATGTGCTCAAGCACGCGGTGCTGGCCCGGATCATCACCTATCTCAAGCGCAAGGACCCGGCGTTCCGGGTCATCGACACCCATGCGGGCATCGGGCTCTACGATCTGGCGTCAGCCGAGGCGCAGAAGACCGGAGAATGGCGCGACGGGATCGGGCGGGTGATCGGGGCCGAGCTGTCCGCCGACCTGAAGGCCTTCCTGGCGCCGTGGCTCGATGCGGTCGAGGCGCTCAACCCGGAGGGCGGCCTTCTCCATTACCCAGGCTCGCCGAAGCTCACCCGGCAGCTCATGCGCAAGCAGGACCGGCTGACGGCGATCGAGCTGCATCCGGAAGATGCCGCGCAGCTCAGACAGGTGTTT
>JAHJUC010000022.1 GCA_018829385.1 Alphaproteobacteria bacterium | reverse complement strand
GGCGAGATCCCGCTGCCCGACGGCACCATCGCCGTGCTTGCCGCCGGCGCCACACCGGGACCGGAAGCCGAAGCCGCCCGCAGCGCCTTCCAGGAGCGGGGCCTGATCGCCGAGGGGCTGCGCATCCCGGCCTATGCCGCGGCCGAAATTCTCGGCGCCGTCGCCACCCGGATGGATTACAGCGAAACCAGTCTGCAAGAGGCTTTGCGCACCACCACCTTTTCCACCGCGCTCGGCCCGGTGACATTCGACGAGAACGGCGAACGCCGCGAACCCGGCTTCGTGCTGGCCGTGCTGAAGGGCGGCGAGTTCACCCGGCTCAGCATCGAGGAATCGGCGCGCATCGCCGGGGAAAGCCAATGACGGAGACTGCCATGAAGACCGGACCGCGCAACCTGATCACCGACGTTGCCGGGCTTCTGGTCGGCAACGCCAGCGATCGCACGCTCAACTCCGGCGTCACCGCGATTGTCTGCGATCCGCCGGCCACCGCCGCCGTCCAGGTGCTCGGCGGCGCGCCGGGCACCCGCGAGACCGATCTGCTCGAGCCGCATAACACGGTCGAGACCGTCAACGGGATCATCCTGTCCGGCGGCTCGGCCTTCGGCCTTGACGCGGCCAGCGGTGCGCAAGCCTGCCTGCGCCAACAGGGCAAGGGCTTCGAGGTCGGTCCGCACCGCATTCCGCTGGTTCCGGCGGCGATCCTGTTCGACCTGATCAATGGCGGCGACAAGGACTGGGGGAGATATCCGCCCTACCGCGAACTGGGTTACCAGGCCACGGCGGCCGCGGCCGAACATTTCGACATCGGAACCGCCGGCGCCGGCACCGGCGCGCTGACCGCCACCTTCAAGGGCGGGCTCGGTTCGGCCTCCACGCTCATAGGCGAGCATTTCACCATCGGCGCGCTGGTCGGCGCCAACCCGATGGGCTCGGCGACCATCGGCGCCACCCGCCATTTCTGGGCGGCGCCCTTCGAGATCGGCGACGAGTTCGGCGGTCTTGGCATGCCCTCGCCCCTGCCCACTGACACGAGCGACCTGAAGATCAAGTTCCGCGACATGAACCGCGGCGTCTCCAACACCACCATCGCCGTCATCGCCACCGACGCCAGCCTCACCAAGGCCGAAGCCAAGCGCCTGGCGATTGCGGCGCATGCGGGTTTCGCGCGCGCCATCTGGCCCAGCCACACCCCGTTTGACGGCGATCTGGTGTTTGCCCTCGCCACAGGCGCCTCGGGCCGTAAGCCGACCCATGACGAATTCCTCGACCTGTGCGCCGCCGCCGCCTCGACCATGAGCCGCGCCATCGCCCGCGGAGTCTACGAAGCAACGCCCGACGAGCGCGACCTGATGCCGGCCTGGAGCACGGCTCGCGCCTGACCCGAGCCGAGGTTGCCCGCGCGCCCCGGCAATGATAGGCCGTGCTGCCACCCAATCCAGAGAAACCCGATGTCGTCTGTGCATAGCAAACCGCCCGTTCTGAATGCCGGACAGCTGGTACGGATAGCCGCGTATCCATGAAAACCCCGGTCAAACGGCACAGGGGACCGGCGCCCAGACCGGCCAACGACAATTCCAACCTGCGCGACCGGCTTCAGGCCGCAAAGCTTGACTGGCGCGATATCGTCTATGGCTCGATCGGCTGGGGCGCGGCCATGGCGATTTCGGCACAGGCCTGGCTCTGGCTCTCGGTTGCCGCCCTGACCAGCCACTACTGGAGCCTCACCGCGCTGGCGTTTTGCGGGGCGGCGCTGGCATGGCCGCCAAGCCTCGCCGCATTCCGCTTCATCGCCTTCCGGCGCGGCCGCGAAGCCGCTTTCGCCACCGCATTCCTGTGCCTGACAATCTTCACCATCGGCGTGACGTCGGTGATCTTCGCCATCATCTACCGCAGTTTCTATGCGCAATGGCACGGCGATCCGCTGACCAAACTGTGGCTCTTTCAGCTCGTGTTCACCACCGCTTCGGCGCTTTACCAGTTCGCGGTGCAAGGGCTGCGGCTCTACCTGCCTTTGGGCGTGATGTTTCTTTTCGGGGCGTCCTGGCTGCTGGCCAGCGGACATACACCGGCAAAGACGCGCAAAACCGGGACTAACCTCTAGTTTCAGCCGATCCGAAGTTTGATTTCGCGGAAAAATGGTCTAGACCCGCCGCAACGCCAACTTGCCACGGATTTCGCCATGATACCTCGTTACTCCCGTCCGGAAATGGTCGCCGTCTGGTCGCCGGAATCCAAGTTCCGCATCTGGTTCGAGATCGAGGCCCATGCCTGCGATGCGCTGGCAGACCTCGGCGTCATTCCGAAAGAGGCTGCCCGAACCATCTGGGACAAGGGCGGCGCCGCCACCTTCGACATCGACCGCATCGACGAGATCGAGCGCGAGACCAAGCACGACGTCATCGCCTTCCTCACCCATTTGGCCGAGATCGTCGGTCCCGACGCCCGCTTCGTCCACCAGGGCATGACCTCGTCGGACGTTCTCGACACCTGCTTCAATGTCCAGCTGGTCAAGGCAACCGACCTGCTGCTGGCTGACATGGACGCGCTTCTCGCCGCCATCAAGCGCCGCGCAATCGAGCACAAGGACACCGTCTGCATCGGCCGTTCGCACGGCATCCACGCCGAGCCGGTGACCTTCGGGCTGAAGATGGCCGAGGCATATGCCGAGTTCGACCGCTGCCGCACCCGTCTGGTCAATGCGCGGGCGGAAATCGCCACCTGCGCCATCTCCGGCGCCGTCGGCACCTTCGCCAACATCGATCCCCGCGTAGAAGAACATGTCGCCAGCGCCATGGGCCTGACCGCGGAACCGGTCTCCACCCAGGTCATCCCGCGCGACCGCCACGCGATGTATTTCGCCACGCTCGGCGTCATCGCCTCCTCGATCGAGCGCGTTGCCACTGAAATCCGCCATCTGCAGCGCACAGAGGTTCTGGAAGCCGAGGAATACTTCTCTCCCGGACAGAAGGGCTCGTCGGCGATGCCGCACAAGCGCAACCCGGTGCTGACCGAGAACCTGACCGGCCTGTCGCGGCTGGTGCGCATGGCGGTCACCCCGGCCATGGAAAACGTCGCACTTTGGCACGAGCGGGACATCTCGCACTCCTCGGTCGAGCGCATGATCGGCCCGGACACCACCGTCACCCTCGATTTCGCGCTGGCCCGGCTGACCAACGTCATCGACAAGCTGATGGTCTATCCCGAGCGCATGGCCGGCAACATGAACCGCCTTGGCGGCCTGGTGCACTCGCAGCGCATTCTTCTGGCGCTGACCCAGGCCGGTTCGTCGCGCGAGGACGCCTACCGCCTGGTCCAGCGCAACGCCATGAAGGTCTGGAACAGCTACCAGACATCGGGCGATTCCGAGGTCGACTTCCTCACCGAGTTGCTGAATGACGAGGATGTCCGCAAATATCTCTCGGAAACCGAGATCCGCGACCGTTTCGATCTGGGCTATCACACCAAGCATGTCGACACGATCTTCGCGCGGGTATTCAAGGACAGCTGATCCTACCCGGGCAGCAACCACTGAGACATAAATGACACGCGGTCATGCGAAGTGATTGCGTGTCACCATACTGCCCTGCTGTTGCCCCCATCTTGCCGCGGTTGACGACCATTCTGGGATCATCCGACACATTGGAGGATCCCATGCAGGACCACCCGCCCCTTGCCGGCAACGGCCGCCACAACCACCGTGACCGCGATTCCGGGCACCGACAGCCCGGTGACAGCGGCATCAGCCTCTGGATCGCGGCCGCGACCGTGATCATCTCGCTTGGCGTCCTGCTGGTCTTCAGCCAGGGGCAACTGAAAAATGGCGGCGGACCGTTCGTGATCACGCCGCCGACCGAGATCAGCGCCTACCCGGCAAGCGGCCTGTAGGCGGCCTCATCGCCGGCCAAGACCGTGAAATGCCCGGGCCCGGAGCCGGCGCCGCCCGGCGAGTGTGGCACGAAAGCCAGTTGAACCGCCCGCAGGCCTACTCCTCCCGCTCCACCGGTTGACATTTGATCCGGCCTCGCCCACCTCGGCAGCATGAAAGTAGCCGAATCCGACATCCTGATCGTCCCCGGATACACCAATTCCGGCCCCGACCACTGGCAATCGCGCTGGCAGGCGCGCCTGTCGACCGCCCGCCGCGTCGAACAGGACGCCTGGGCCAAGCCGGTTCGCGAAGACTGGACCGCGCGCTTTGCCGAAGCCGTCAACGAGGCGACGAGGCCGGTTGTCGTGATTGCCCATTCGCTCGGCGTGGCGACCATGCTGCAGGCCCTGCCGGAGTGCCGGAACCCGATCGCCGGCGCCTTCCTGGTCGCGCCGCCGGAGGTCAACAACCCGAAGATCCGCCCGAAGCACCTGATGACCTTCGGGCCTTACAAGGAAGAGCCGCTCGATTTCCCGTCGATCGTGGTGGCAAGCCGCAACGATCCGTTCGGCTCGTTCGAGCATGCCGGCGACATGGCCAACGCATGGGGCTCAATGCTGATCGACGCCGGCGAAGCCGGTCATATCAACGCCGAATCGGGCCACGGTCCCTGGCCGGAAGGCATCATGGTGTTCGCCAACTTCCTCTCCCGGCTGAAGCCGTAGGAACGAGAGACGGCCGTCAGCCGCGCGCCTTCTCCAGCATCACCGTGGCGCCAGCATGAATGATACCCGGATCGGTGTTCAGCGCCGCCAGCCGGTAGCCCATCTTGCCAAAGCGCGGCACATCGGCCGGATCGACGGCAAACACCGCGGCAAACTTGCCTGCCTGCCGGGCCCGGCTGCCGATCGTGGCAATCACGTCCTGCAGCTCCTCATTGCGCGGATCGACGCCGGCGCCATCCGACCAGGAAATCGACAGATCCGACGGTCCGACAAACACGCCGTCGATGCCGTCGGTGGCGAGGATTCCATCGAGCGCGGCGAATGCCGCCCGGGTCTCGATCATCGCCAGCGACAGCGTCTTGCCGTTGGCGGACCGGAAATAGCTTTCCGGCGTATAGGATGAATGCATTTGCAGCGCTTTCATCGGCCCCCAGGAGCGTTCGCCCACCGGTGGATACTTCATCGCACTGGCAAACGCCCGGGCGTCGGCGACCGAATTGATCATCGGCGCTATGACGGCCTCGAACCCCATGTCGAGCGCGCGGCTGGCGAGATCGTTGCGCCCCACCGGTATCCGCAGGATCGCCGGCTTGCCCGCGGCGAAGATCGCCCTCGCCGACGCAAAGGCGGTGGATTCGGTGTGCGCGCCATGCTGCATGTCGACAGTGACCGTGTCGAAGGGGCATCGGGCCAGCGCGCCCGCCATTTCCTCCGACGGCGAGGTCGACCACGCGGTGATCAGCATCCCGCCCTGATCAAGCTTGTCTCGCAATTGCATGGCCGGCTCCTCCCGAATCAGCGTCTTGCCCGAAACGGGCGCCCGGATTCCTCAATCCAACAAAAAACCGCCTCCGGCAAGCCGCAGGCGGTTTCCTGAAAAGGTCGTTTGCGTCAGCTGTTCTGGATCTGCTCGACGGCGATCACCAGAAGCTCGTCCATCCTGCGGCGCAGCTGGTGATCGGACTGGGCGACGCCGGCGGCATCGAAATCGGCGCGAACCTTGCGGAACACGTCTTCGTCGCCGGCTTCCTCGAAATCGGCCATGACCACGCTTTTCGCATAGGTCTCGGCGTCATCGCCGGACTTTCCGAGCAATTCGGCGGCCCAGAGGCCCAGAAGCTTGTTGCGGCGCGCTTCCGCTTTGAACTTCAGCTCCTCGTCATGGGCAAACTTGTTTTCAAATGCGTTTTCGCGGTCTTTCATATTGCTCATGAGCTGGCTCCCGGCGGTGAATCGATAATCCCTATATGGGGGTTTGCCCCATAAAACAAAAGACCGCCGAAAGTGCAATGCAAACCCGCCTCAAACCACGCAATTCCGGGGACATTGCTGATAACGGCGTTGTGAAAGCCGGCGCAATCCGCTAAAGCACGGCTCAAAATCGACCCTAAGCCGAGTTGCCGCGGCTTCAGCCGGCACAATTGACAGAGATACCCCCATGACCCGTCGCCGCCGTATCTACGAAGGCAAGGCCAAGATTTTGTATGAAGGCCCCGAGCCCGGCACACTGATCCAGTTCTTCAAGGATGACGCCACCGCGTTCAACAAGAAGAAACACGACGTGGTTGACGGCAAGGGTGTGCTCAACAACCGCATCTCCGAGTACATATTCTCGCATCTCAACCGGATCGGCATCCCGACTCACTTTATCAAGCGCATCAACATGCGCGAGCAGCTGATCAAGGAAGTCGAGATCATCCCGCTCGAGGTCGTGGTGCGAAATGTCGCCGCAGGCTCGCTGTCCAAGCGCCTGGGCATCGAGGAAGGCACCGTGCTGCCGCGCTCGATCATCGAATTCTACTACAAGGCCGACGCGCTCGACGACCCGATGGTGTCGGAAGAGCATATCACCGCGTTCGGCTGGGCCAGCCCGCAGGAAATCGACGACATCATGGCGCTGGCCATCCGCGTCAACGACTTTCTCACCGGCCTGTTCCTCGGCGTCGGCATCCAGCTGGTCGACTTCAAGATCGAATGCGGCCGGCTGTTTGAGGGCGACATGATGCGCATCGTCGTCGCCGACGAGATCTCGCCCGATTCCTGCCGCCTCTGGGACGTCAACACCAACCAGAAGTTCGACAAGGACGTCTTCCGCCGCGACCTGGGCAACCTGGTCGAGGCCTACCAGGAAGTCGCCCGCCGGCTTGGCATCATGAACGAGAACGAGCCGAACCGTCCCACCGGGCCGGTTCTGGTCAAGTAAGCGACGGGAACTGCGACCATGATCAAGGCACGCGTAACAGTGACGCTCAAGAACGGCGTCCTCGACCCGCAGGGCAAGGCCATCGAGCACGCGCTCGGCGGCCTCGGATTCTCCGGCGTCGATTCCGTCCGCCAGGGCAAGGTCTTCGACGTGGTTCTGGAAACCTCGGACCGGTCCAAGGCCGAGGCCGAACTCAAGGCCATGGGCGAGAAGCTGCTCGCCAACACGGTGATCGAGGATTTCTCGGTCGAGGTGATCTGAGCCATGAAAGCCGCCGTCATCCTGCTCCCCGGCCTCAACCGCGACCGCGACATGATCGCTGCGCTGACCAAGATTTCGGGCCAGGCCCCGCAAACCGTCTGGCAGACCGAGACATCGATCGACGATGACGTCGATCTGATCGTCATCCCCGGCGGCTTTTCCTATGGCGATTACCTCCGCTGTGGCGCCATTGCCGCGCGCATGCCGGTGATGCAGGCGGTGCGCGAAAAGGCCGACAAGGGCACGCGTGTCATCGGCGTCTGCAATGGCTTCCAGATCCTGCTTGAAGCAGGCCTGCTGCCCGGCGCGCTGATGCGCAACGCCTCGCTGAAGTTCGTCTGCCGCGAAGTCAGGCTCGAAGTCGCCAACGCCAATACCGTGTTCACGCAGGGCTACAGCCAGGGCCAGATCATCCGCTGCCCGGTGGCCCATCACGACGGCAACTATTTCACCGACGCCGACACGCTGGCCGAGATCGAGGCCAACAACCAGGTCGCGTTCCGCTACACCGCCGACACCAATCCGAACGGTTCGCTCAACAACATCGCCGGCATCGTCAACAAGGCGGGCAATGTGCTGGGCATGATGCCGCATCCGGAAAACCTGATCGAACCGGCCCACGGCGGCAGCGACGGCCGCGCCCTGTTCGAATCGGCCCTGGGGCTTGTCGACGCCTGAGGACCGGGCGGACGGTTTCACACGCCATTGGCGACAAGATGCGATGAAATCTTGCAACCCGATTGTGCCCCTGCGCAGGGCAGGAATCGTGCTATGGCAGCCTGTCCTTGAATGCCATCTGGCCGATGCCCGGAGCACCCATGAACACGTTTTCGCTGATATTGCTGCTGGTATCCGGCCTCGCCCTCTCGGCCTGCGCGCCCACATCCGGTCCGCCGGCGGGCATGAGCGGCAATTCGCTTGCCGTTGCGACGCTGCAGAAGGTCAACAGCCAGGCCCATGTCTGCTGGCTCAAGGATGGCGACTTCGCCGCCTACGGCATCGTCCCCGAGCTCGACACCACCAGCACGCCCCGGCTCTTGATCATCCCGCGCGGCAAGCCGCAATCCCTGCCGCAGGCGGTGATCGTCGCGTCTGCCGGCGGTGCCCAGTTCTACGGGCCCCTTTCCACCTCGCCGCTGGCCGGCCGGATCGACAGCGACATCTCGCGCTGGGCTTCGGGCGCGACCGGCTGCTGAACGGCGCGCTGCGCAGGGTGGATCCCGGTCCATGTCCACAGAATAGCGCTTTCTTTCGGCTCAAATCCCAATTTCCAGGTGCCAACCGTGCCGCCATTGCGCTATAGGCTCAGGCACGCTGAGGACAAGAAGGGCGACCACCGCCATGAGCATTCCCAATATCATCCCGATCACCGACGAGCTGATTGCCGCCCACGGGCTCAAGCCCGAGGAGTACCAGCGCATTCTCGATCTCATCGGGCGTGAGCCGACCTTCACCGAGCTTGGCATCTTCTCGGCCATGTGGAACGAGCACTGCTCCTACAAGTCCTCCAAGAAGTGGCTGCGCACCCTGCCCACCACCGGTCCGCGGGTGATCCAGGGCCCGGGCGAGAATGCCGGCGTCGTCGATATCGGCGATGGTGACTGCGTCGTCTTCAAGATGGAGAGCCACAACCACCCTTCCTATATCGAGCCCTACCAGGGCGCAGCCACCGGCGTCGGCGGCATCCTGCGCGATGTCTTCACCATGGGCGCAAGGCCGATCGCGGCCATGAACGCGCTCAGGTTCGGTTCGCCCGATCACCCCAAGACCCGTCACCTGGTCTCGGGCGTTGTCGCCGGCGTCGGTGGCTACGGCAATTCCTTCGGCGTGCCCACCGTCGGCGGCGAGGTCGAGTTCGATCCGCGCTACAACGGCAACTGCCTGGTCAACGCCTTTGCGGCGGGTATCGCCAAGACCGACGCGATCTTCCTGTCTGAAGCCAAGGGCGTTGGCCTGCCGGTGGTCTATCTCGGCGCCAAGACCGGCCGCGACGGCGTCGGCGGCGCCACAATGGCCTCGGCCGAATTCGACGAGTCGATCGAGGAAAAGCGCCCCACCGTCCAGGTCGGCGACCCTTTCACCGAAAAATGCCTGCTTGAGGCCTGCCTCGAGCTGATGCAGACCGGCGCGGTCATCGCCATCCAGGACATGGGCGCGGCCGGCCTCACCTGCTCGGCGGTCGAAATGGGAGCCAAGGGTGATCTCGGCATCGAGCTCGATCTCGATCACGTGCCGGTGCGCGAAGTCAACATGAGCGCCTACGAGATGATGCTGTCGGAAAGCCAGGAGCGCATGCTCATGGTGCTCGAGCCCTCCAAGGAAGAGGTCGCCAAGGCGATCTTCGTCAAATGGGGCCTCGACTTCGCCATCGTCGGCAAGACCACCGACGATCTCAGGTTCCGCATCCTGCACCAGGGCGAGGAAGTCGCCAACCTGCCGATCAAGGAACTGGGCGACGAAGCCCCCGAATATGACCGCGAATGGCGCGAGATCGGCAGCCTGTCGCCGCTCGATATCGCGGAAGTCGAGGAGCCCGAGGACTACGGCCAGGCCCTGCTCGACCTTCTCGGCTCGCCCAACAATGCGTCGCGGCGCTGGGTCTGGGAGCAGTACGACACGCTGATCCAGGGCAATTCGCTTCAGATCCCCGGCGGCGACGCCGGCGTCGTCCGCGTCGAGGGCCATCAGACCAAGGCGCTGGCCTTCTCCTCCGACGTCACACCCCGCTATGTCGAGGCAAACCCCTACGAGGGCGGCAAGCAGGCGGTCGCCGAATGCTGGCGCAACCTGACCGCCACCGGCGCCGAACCGTTGGCTTCCACCGACAACCTCAATTTCGGCAATCCCGAGCGGCCCGAGATCATGGGCCAGCTGGTGATGGCGATCCAGGGCATTGGCGAGGCCTGCCGCGCGCTCGATTTCCCCATCGTCTCGGGCAATGTCTCGCTCTACAACGAGACCAATGGCGAGGCGATCCTGCCGACTCCCACCATTGGCGGCGTCGGCCTGATCGACGACTGGAACCACATGGCCCGCATCGGCGGCGCGTCAGCCGGTGACGCCGTCATCCTGATCGGCGGCGACTGCGGCCATCTCGGCCAGTCGGCCTGGATGCGCGACTGCCTCGGCCGTGCCGAGGGCGCACCGCCCCCGGTCGACCTGATGGAAGAGCGCCGCAACGGCGATTTCGTCCGCTCCGCCATCCGCAACGGCCAGGTCACGTCCTGCCACGACATCTCGTCTGGCGGCCTCGCCACGACGCTCGCCGAAATGGCCATGGCGTCGGATCTCGGCATGCAGCTCGACCTCTCCGCCTGCCACGGCCCGGCGCATGCGCTGCTGTTTGGCGAGGACCAGGCACGCTATGTCGTCACGGTGCCGGCGGATCTGGCGGGCTACGTCATGGCCAGCGCCGAAGGCGCAGGCGTGCCCTTCCGCCCTCTCGGCGCCATGTCAGGCGACAGCCTGCGCATCGAGGGCCTGATGTCGGTTCCCGTATCCGCATTGCGCGCCACCCATGAATCGTGGTTCCCTGCGTTCATGGACGTCCCCGAAGCCCTTGCCGCCGAATAGCCCAATCAGGAGCCCCCCCCCATGCCAATGAATGCAGGCGATATCGAGAAACTCATCAAGGCCGGGATTCCTGACGCCAAGGTCACCATCCGCGACCTGGCGGGCGACGGCGATCACTACGCGGCGGAAGTGGTGTCCGAGAGCTTCCGCGGCAAGAGCCGGGTGCAGCAGCACCAGATGGTCTACAACGCGCTTGAGGGCAACATGGGCGGCGTCCTGCATGCCCTGGCGCTGCAGACCAGCGTTCCGGACTGAGACAAGCCATGGCGGGCTTTCTCGACGGCCTGATCGGCGAGATCATCGACGGCGTCGTCGACGGCATGGCCAAGGGCACTGTGGCTCGCAAACGCCGCCGCTCCACCACCCGCCGCAAGACAACCCGCAGCAAAACCTCGTCGCGGCGCAAGCGCTCGACCACCACATCGACCATCGAAAAGGTCCTGGTCGAGGCGCTCACCGGCAAGAAGCTCGCGCCCAAGCGCACCAGGGCTCGCAGCACAAAGAGCCGGACAACGCGCACCACACGGCGCAAGTCCACTGCCCGCAAGCGGTCTTCTTAGGCCTGCCGACGGCCCCTCGCCCGGCCTTCAGTCCTCTGCCTTGCCGAACACCGCCACCACCGGCCCCGCCGGTTCGCCCGCGTCGATTTCCATCTGCAAGCCCCAGGCGAGGCTTGAGACTGCGCCGTCGAAGAACAGCGCGTTCGGGCACTCGGCCACATCCCTGAACAGCCGCCCGAACGAACCGAGACTCACCGGATCGCGGGTGATCGCCAGCACGATGCTGCCGTCGGCCCTGACGCCAACGCCGTTGCGGATGTATTTCGAGGTGCCGTCGGGCAGGAAGCGCGGATGGATCGTGCCCTGGGTCACCAGCATCGGCCCCGACTGGGTGGCAAATTCCGGCGCAAGTCCCGCCGCCCGGTAGGCCTCCGTCTCCATCACCCCGGCGCTTCCGTCTTCACGGACAAAGAACACGCCGTTCGGCTTGAGAAAGAAGTTGCCGAACCCGTCGTCCGTGTTGAGCGGCGCCAGCTCCGTGCCGTTCTCGACATAGAGCCCCACCGGCGTCATGTCGGCGTGATACATGCCGGCATTCATCGCCAGGATCGGTGTCTGTCCGCCGGCCGCCAGCGCCGTGACCGCCTTCTCGACGCTGCCCAGAACAGCGCCATCCGGCCCGCGATAGACAAGCCGGATCACATGAACCGAGGGGTCGGCGACACACAGGATCGCCCGCGCGCCCTCGAACACGGCTTCCTCGCAGATGTCGGGCTTGTCAGTCACCGTCTCGTTCTCCCCCGTCTGCCGACCCGCATTTGCACTTTCCGGCTGGCTTGGCTGCGGCAGCTCAAGCCGCGCCGGCTCGATCCGCGCGGACATCATCCTCCATGCCCCCCACGCCCCCGCCGCCAGCAGGATCAGGATAAAATAACCGGCGCGATGCATCCTCATCCGATCACTTATAGGGCGCTGCTCCTTGTCTTGTCATGCGCGTCGCGTTATCTGAAGGGCAAGAAATATCGTGGTCACACGCTTTGGAAGGATCCAACGATGTCCGGCATCAATGATTTCATCGACAACGAAGTGAAGAACAACGACGTGGTGCTGTTCATGAAGGGCACCCCGCAATTTCCGCAGTGCGGTTTTTCCGGCCAGGTCGTCCAGATTCTTGATTACCTCGGCGTGCCCTACAAGGGCATCAACGTTCTCGCCGACGATGCGCTCCGGAACGGCATCAAGGAATATTCCAACTGGCCGACCATCCCGCAGCTCTACGTCAAGGGCGAGTTCATCGGCGGCTGCGACATCATCCGCGAGATGTTCCAGTCGAGCGAGCTGCAGCAGCACATGACCGACGCCGGCGTGCCGGTCAAAGCCGCCTGAAACTGACGAAATACGACACGGCAAGAGGCGGATTTTCCGCCTCTTTTCGTTTCAGCGGCAGCCGGAAGTCGTGACAGGCTGCCCTATGCCAAGAATGCGACTGGAGACATGATCATGACCTGGACCATCTATCTCTCGGGCGAAATCCATACCGACTGGCGCGATCAGATCGCAGCCGGCGCCAGGGCAGCCGGGCTGCCGGTGGCATTCACCGGTCCGGTCACCCATCATGAGGCTTCCGACGATGTCGGCGTCGCCATCCTTGGCGCCGAGCCGGACAAGTTCTGGCACGACCACAAGGGCGCGCAGATCAACGCCATCCGCACCCGCACGGCTCTGCACAAGGCCGATATCGTCGTCGTCCGCTTCGGCGAGAAGTACAAGCAGTGGAACGCCGCCTTCGACGCGGGCTTCGCCGCCGCTCTCGGCAAACCGCTGATCATCCTGCACCAGGACGAGCACGCCCACGCGCTCAAGGAGGTCGATGCCGCAGCCCTTGCCGTCGCCAAAACGCCGGACCAGGTGGTCTCGATCCTGCGCTACGTCATCGACGGCGAATTGTCCGGCTACACCGATGTCAAGGACGCCGCCCAATGAGCCAAGCCGCCTATTCCGGTTTCGGCGGCAAGGCCCTGCCCTTCCTGAAAGCTTTGGGCTTCCACCAGAACCGCGAATGGTTTCACGAGAACAGGGACATCTTCGAGCAGCATTTGAACGAGCCGCGCGGGCGGCTGATCGATGATCTGGCCGTCCGCCTGGCCGAGAAGAAGCTCCCGCTCACCTGCAACCGCAAGACCTCGACCTTCCGCATCAACCGCGACGTCCGTTTTGCCAAGGAAAAGCATCCCTACAACACCCATGTCAGCGCGGTGATCACCCGCTCGGGCACCAAGAAGGACCAGGGGCTGCTCTATTTCCACGTCTCCCCGGACG